>DILW01000126.1 GCA_002425245.1 Betaproteobacteria bacterium UBA5582
CCTCGTCTTCCTGCAGCCGGCTGCAGGAAGACGACGGCTTCGACGACCGCACGTGAAACCGGCATAAGCTTAGCTGCCGATGTTATTGGCAGCCCGCATCACGCCCGGTTAAGCTAGCCGGGCTCCTGTAAACTTCACATTTTTCCAAACACAAAAGAGAGACACGCGGATGAAGATCGAAACCCTCGCCGTTCATGGCGGCTACAGCCCGGACCCGACGACCAAGGCAGTCGCCGTGCCGATCTACCAGACCACCTCCTACGCCTTCGACAGCACCCAGCACGGTGCCGACCTGTTCGACCTCAAGGTCGCCGGCAACATCTACACGCGGATCATGAACCCGACCCAGGACGTGCTGGAAAAGCGCGTCGCCGCGATGGAAGGCGGCGTTGCCGCGCTGGCCATGGCCTCCGGCATGGCGGCGATCACCGCCTCGATCCAGACGATCGCCGAGGCCGGCGACAACATCGTCACCTCGTCCACGCTGTACGGCGGCACCTACAACCTATTCGCCCACACGCTGCCGCAGTACGGCATCGAAGTGCGCTTCGCCGACTACCGCGACCCGGATGCCTTCGAAAAGCTGATCGACGCCAGGACCAAGGCCGTCTTCTGCGAATCGGTCGGAAACCCGCTCGGCAACGTCGTCGATTTCGAGAAGCTCGCCGAAGTCGCCCACAAGCACGGCGTGCCGGTCATCGTCGACAACACCGTTCCGTCGCCCTACCTGTGCCGCCCGTTCGAGCACGGCGCCGACATCGTCGTCCATGCGCTGACCAAGTACCTGGGCGGCCACGGCAATTCGATCGGCGGCATCATCGTCGATAGCGGCAAGTTCCCGTGGGCCGAGCACAAGGCGAAGTTCAAGCGCCTCAACGAACCGGATGTGTCGTATCACGGCGTCGTCTATACCGAAGCGCTCGGTGCCGCCGCCTACATCGGCCGCGCCCGCGTCGTGCCGCTGCGCAACATGGGCGCCGCGATCAGCCCGTTCAATGCCTTCCTGATCCTGCAGGGGATCGAGACGCTGGCGCTGCGCATGGACCGCATCTGCGACAACTCGCTGAAGATCGCCCAGTTCCTGCAGAACCATCCGAAGGTCAGCTGGGTCAATTACGCCGGCCTGCCCGACCACAAGGACCACGCGCTGGTGCAGAAGTACATGGGCGGCCGCGCTTCCGGCATCCTCAACTTCGGCGTCAAGGGTGGCCGCGAAGGCGGCGGCAAGTTCCAGGATGCGCTGCAACTGGTCACCCGCCTGGTCAACATCGGCGACTGCAAGACGCTCGCCTGCCACCCGGCATCGACCACGCACCGCCAGCTGTCGCCGGAAGAACTGGCCAAGGCCGGCGTTTCCGAAGACATGATCCGCCTGTCGGTCGGCATCGAGCACGTCGATGACCTGATCGCCGACCTCGATCAGGCGCTCAACGCCGCCTGAGCGCAGCAAGCCCCACAGAAAGCCCGGCGCTGCCGGGCTTTTTTTCGTTCACCAGACTCTCGATCAACTCAGCCATAATGCATTTAATTATCCATAACTTAATGATTTTAAATAAATATTTCGTTTTATTGATCTAGATCACATGGCGTTCGCATGCCCCTATCGAAAATCACCCGGATCGTCCAAACGATCGTTTGACGCAATGCAGCAAAAAACATAAACCAATTCGAGGGAGCGCGTATGCAACAGCAAGTCACTGAAACCAAAATCCTCATGTCCGACCCCACCGCCCTGGGGGTATTCGGTCTGTCGATGGTTACTTTTGTCGCCGCATCGGCCAAGATGGGCTGGACTACCGGCGTCGCCTACCTGATTCCGTGGGCGCTCTTCCTCGGTTCGATTGCCCAGATCTGGGCGTCGATGGTCGACTTCAAGAAGAACAACTATTTCGGCGCCATCGTTCTCGGTGCCTACGGCCTGTTTTGGATCGCCGTCGCCATGCACTGGGCGATCAGCCTCGGCTGGCTGGGCGATGTCGGCGCTAATGCTGACCCCAAGCAACTCGCTTTCGCCTGCATCGGCTATTTCATCTTCTCGCTCTTCATCATGGTCGCCGCCTTCGAAGCCAACAAGGTGTTCGCCGTCATCCTGGTGTTGATCAACGTGCTGCTGCCGTCGCTGGCGCTGTCCATCCTCGGTATCAACAAGGAACTGTTCGGGGCGCTCGCCGCGTGGTCGGAACTGGGGATATCGCTACTCGGCTTCTACGCCGCCGGCGCCGTTTTCCTGAACAATTTCTTCGGGCGCAACCTGTTGCCGCTCGGCAAGCCGCTGGGCTTGATCAGCAAGGGGGCAGCGCCGGTCGTCACCCCGCTGCCGGCCAAGGCCGCCGCCTGAGAGGCACAGGCGGCAATTAGCACACGGGCCGCAAGTGCGGCCCGTTTTTCATTCCACCTCTTCGACCCGCAGCCAGATCGATCGCTGGTCGCGCGTCTGCCCGGTACCGACACTGAACGAGCCGTCGCGCTGATTGCCAGCTTGCTGGCCGGTGCCGCCCAGCTCAATCCATTCGCCGAGGCGGCCGCTGACCGTGGTCGCCAGTTGCTGCGTGGCAATGCTGCCCGGACGTCCGCGTTCGAGTTGTTCGGCCTGCTGGGTGATGTCCAGCGTCACCCGGTCGCGGTTGAGGCGCGGGGTTGCGTAGAAACCACTACCGATATCCCGGTAGACAACACCCTCGTTGACGATCGCTCCACCCGGTCCGACGACAAGCTGGCGCATCGGCACCGGCAGCGAACGGCCCACCTGAATGAAGGCGCGTCCGCCCTCGACCGTCTGCACCCGCTGTGTCGCCCTTTCTTCGCGTTGACTCTGGGTATCCCAGACCCGGCCTTCAACCTCGACCCGGCTGTTGCCGCCGAGCACGACCTGACCGATGGCCTCGGCCTCACGCTGGACGTTCATCCGCTGCCGGTCATGGGCAACTTGGATGATCAGGCGCCGGGCCGGTTTATCGATCGCTGCCAGCGCCCGCTTGATGTCCTCGCGATTTCGCGGCGAGGTCCGCAGGAAAAGCTGGTTGTTCATCCCGGTCAGCGTGCCGCCCGGCTCGACCAGCGGCAGTAGTACCGGCAGGACTTCATCGGCCGTCTTGCTCTTGAGTTCGATGACTTGCATTTGCGCCGCAGCGCCCCCGGCCCACAGGACGACGAGGGCAGCAAACAGGAACTTCAGGACGGATCTCATGGTGCTCTCCTCAAGGGGCGACAATATGCGGCTGGGCCAGATACTCGCGCGAGTTCATTTCGGTCAGGCGACTCACAGTACGCTTGAATTCGCTGGCCTGGGTGCCCTCGACATAGAGTTCTTCGGCCGGACAATCGGCAGTGGCAATCAGCTTGACCTTGTTGTCGTAGAAGACATCGACCAGCCAGGTGAAGCGACGGGCTTCCGACGACTGGTGCTGGGTCATGCGCGGAATATGCGACAGCAGGACCGTATGGTAGCCACGCGAGATTTCCAGGTAATCGTTCTGCGAGCGCGGTCCACCGCATAGCGTGCGGAAATCGAACCAGATCACGCCATGGCCCCGCCGCAGCGTCGCGATGTCGCGACCGAGCACCTCGACATGCCCCCCCTTCTTTCCCTCTTCGCCGGCCACCATGCGGAAGTAGTCGAGCATCTTCTTCTCGGCAGCATCATCGGCCGGATAGTGATAAATCTCGACCTGCTCAAGCGCCCGCAAGCGGTAGTCGATACCGGCTTCGACCTCGAACACATCGAGGTGCTTTTCGAGCAGGGCGATGGTCGGCAGGAAGCTTTCGCGGTGCAGGCCGTTGGGGTAAAGCATGGACGGAGGATAGTTGGAGGTCATCACCAGGATCACGCCCTGGCTGAACAAGCCTTCCATCAGGCGACCGAGGATCATCGCGTCGGCGATGTCCGAGACGTGGAATTCGTCGAAGCAGAGCAGCCGGACATCCTTGGCAATGGCTGCGGCCAGCTTGAGCATGGGGTCCGGCTCGCCCTTGTATTTTTCCAGGTCGCGGTGGATTTGCTGCATGAAGGAATGGAAATGCAGACGCTTCTTGCGCCGATAGGGCACCGCCGCGTAGAAGCAATCCATCAGGAAGCTCTTGCCGCGCCCGACACCGCCCCAGAAATACACGCCCCGCGGCGGCTTGGGCGCGCTGAGCAGGCGCTTGAGCGTGCTGCCACGCTGGACCTTGAACTGCAACAGGAGGGTATAGAGATTCTGCAGGGCATTCGCCGCGTTCATCTGTGCCGCATCGGCGACATAGCCGCGCTCGGCAAGCAGCGCGTTGTAGGCATCGAGCATCCCGGTCGGGGAGACATTGAGTTTTTTATGAGGCATCGAGGCGTCGTTATTCTGGGTTGGGGGAAGAGTCGCTATTTTCGCAAATAAAAAAGGCGGTTGCGTCACCGCAACCGCCTTTTGTGCCGGAAAAAACCGGGCTTAGAAGTGCAGCGAGCGCTTGTCGCAGGCCAGGGCGGCCTCATGCACGATTTCCGACAGCGTCGGGTGGGCATGGCAAATGCGGCCGAGGTCTTCGGAGGCACCGGCGAATTCCATCGTGACGACGGCTTCGGCGATCAGCTCGGAGGCACTGTTGCCGATGATGTGCACGCCGAGGATGCGGTCGGTCTTGGCGCAGGCCAGGACCTTGACGAAGCCACTGGCATCGCCGTTACCCAAGGCACGGCCGCTGGCCATGAACGGCACCTTGCCCGGCTTGTAGGCAATGCCTTCGGCCTTGAGCTGCTGTTCGGTCTTGCCGACCCAGGCGATTTCCGGATGCGTGTAGACGACGCCCGGGATCGTGTCGAAGTTGCAATGACCCGCTTGACCGGCGATCAGTTCGGCAACCATGACGCCCTCTTCCGAGGCCTTGTGCGCCAGCATCGGACCGCGGACGACGTCGCCTACCGCCCAGACGTTGGGCAGGTTGGTCTGGCAGTGACCGTTGACTTCAACCTGGCCGCGCTCGTTCAGCTTGAGGCCGACGGCTTCGCCGTTGAGGCCATCGGTGTTCGGGATGCGACCGACCGAGACGATCAGTTTGTCGCATTCGAGCTTCTTGGCGCCTTCCTTGTCCTCGTACTCAACGGTGACACCCTTCTTGGCCACCGTGACCTTGCCCAGCTTGATGCCGGTGGTGATCTTCAGGCCCTGCTTGGTGAACAGCTTGAGCGCTTCCTTGGCGATGTCCTGGTCGGCGAACGGCAGGAAATCCGGCGCGGCTTCGAGCACGGTCACATCGGTACCGAGGCGGCGCCAGACCGAACCCATTTCCAGGCCGATGACACCGGCGCCGATGACGCCGAGGCGCTTCGGCGCGGCGTCGAAATCGAGCGCACCGACGTTGTCGCAGATCACCTTGTTGTCGACCGGGATGCCGTCGAGGTGGCGCGGTTTGGAGCCGGTAGCGATGATCACGTGCTTGGCCAGGACGTCTTCCTCGCCAACCTTGACCTTGTACAGTTCGCCTTCCTTGCCGGCAAAGCTGGCGTGGCCGTTGAGGCCGGTGACCTTGTTCTTCTTGAACAGGCCACGGATACCGCCGGTCAGCTGGGTGACGATGGTGTTCTTGCGGCCGATCATGGTGCCGACGTCAATGCTGACGCCCTTGGCCGAGATGCCATGCATGGCGAAGCTGTGGTTGGCTTCTTCGTACAGTTCGGAAGAGCGCAGCAGGGCCTTCGACGGAATGCAGCCGACGTTCAGGCAGGTGCCACCAAGACGCGGTTCGCCCTTGGGATCGGCGTAGGCGTTGGATTCGGCGCAGGCGGTGTTGAAGCCGAGCTGGGCGGCGCGGATGGCGGCGACATAGCCGCCGGGACCACCGCCGATAACGAGCACGTCAAATTGCTTGGACATGGATCAACCTTTCAGATTTCAGATGTGCAAAGGCGCCAGCGCCCGTGCGGGAACACTGGCGCCGGCGATGCTGGCTTAGACGTTGAGCAGCAGACGGGCCGGATCTTCCAGCGCTTCCTTCATGGTCACCAGGCCGAGGACGGCTTCGCGGCCGTCGATGATGCGGTGATCGTAGGACATCGCCAGATAGTTCATCGGACGCACGACGACCTGGCCGTTTTCGACGACGGCACGGTCCTTGGTGGCGTGGATGCCGAGGATCGCGGACTGCGGCGGGTTGATGATCGGGGTGGACATCATCGAACCGAAGATGCCGCCGTTCGAAATCGAGAAAGTACCGCCGGTCAGCTCTTCGATCGACAGCTTGCCGTCCTTGGCCTTGTTACCGAATTCGGCGATCTTCTTCTCGATGTCGGCGATCGACATCTGGTCGGCGTTGCGGATGATCGGCACGACCAGACCACGCGGCGAACCGACGGCGATGCCGATGTCGATGTAGCCGTGGTAGACGATGTCGTTACCATCGACCGAAGCGTTCAGGATCGGGAACTTCTGCAGCGCGGCAACGGCGGCCTTGACGAAGAAGCCCATGAAGCCGAGGCGAACGCCGTGGGTCTTCTCGAACTTCTCGCCGTATTGCTTGCGCAGGGCCATGACCGGGGCCATGTTCACTTCGTTGAACGTGGTCAGGATGGCGTTGGTCTGTTGCGACTGCAGCAGACGCTCGGCGATGCGGGCGCGCAGACGGGTCATCGGCACGCGCTCTTCGGTGCGCTCACCGAGGGCGACACCGGTCGGCGGCACCGGCAGCGAGGCGGTCGACTTGGCAGCAACGACCGGACCGGCAGCCGGCTTGGCCTGGGCGGCAACGGCATCTTCCTTGGTGACGCGAC
>DILW01000173.1 GCA_002425245.1 Betaproteobacteria bacterium UBA5582
TTCGGACCGGTACGCAAGGCAGCCGCCGAACAGGCCGGCAACACCCGCCAGCGGCTGCTGACGACAATCTCTTAGGTCGGCACCGGGATCGCCCGGCGGGCCATGCCGGGCGATTTCCCTTAGAATCCCGCCATGCTTTCGACCCCGACCCGCCAACTCGCCCTGCAAGGGGCCGCCGTCATCCTCGTCCTGTCGCTCGCCTGGCCCTACTACGGCTGGCAGGCAGAAGCCATGCCCTGGCAGCAGACCAGCCTGGCCATCGGCGCCGTCGCCCTGGCCCTGGCCGCAATCAGTCGCCAGCCCTGGTGGTGGCGCGTCATGCACGCGCTGTTCATGCCGCTGGTCTGGGTCACTTATCACCTGGCAATCGATCCCGGCTGGTTCCTGCTGGCCTTCGTCCTGCTGCTGCTGGTTTATCGCGGCGCCCTGAGCGGCCAGGTTCCGCTTTACCTGTCCAACCGCGAAACCGTCGCTGCGCTCGACGAATTGCTGGCCAGCGAGGAAGCCGAGAGTTTTCTCGACCTGGGTGCCGGCCTCGGCAGCACCGTCGTTCCGCTCGCCGACCGCTGGCCGGAGCGCCGCTTCACGGGTGTCGAGAACGCACCGCTGACCTGGCTGGCCGGGCGTTTCCTTTGCATCGGCCGGCCCAATCTGTCGTGGCGGCTGGGCGACCTGTGGCAGATGCCGCTGCACGAACAGGCAGTGGTGTACGCTTTCCTCTCGCCGACCCCGATGGCGCAACTCTGGGAAAAGGCAAAGGCGGAAATGAAACCGGGCAGCCTGCTGGTCAGCAACAGCTTCCCCATTCCCGGCGTCAATCCCGAGTTCGTCATCGACGTCCCCTGCAGCCCGCCACGGCCGCTGTATTGCTACCGGGTCTGAAATGTACAAACGCAAGCCGGAACAGCTCGCCCTGACGCTGGCCTTGGCCGGCACGCTGGCTGTCCTGATTGCCTTCCTGGTCGACCTTGGTCTCTCCTACAAGCGCGAAATCGACAACGGCGAGCAGCGTCTGCAACAGTTCTCGGTGATGATGGCCGAGCACACCGCGCGTTCGTTCGAAGCTGTTGACGTGCTGGTCAAGGAAGTCGCCACCGACCTCTCCCGCAACCTGACCGAATGGCCACAGTGGGAGCCCGCACGCGGCTGGGAGTACATCGCCCAGCGTCATTCGCGCGCCATGCCTCAACTGCGCGATTTGATCATCTTCGACCATCTCGGCAACCAGCGCTTCATCTCGACCTATTTTCCGCCGCCGACCCTGAACATGCGCGACCGCCCCTACTTTGTCGCGCTTGAAAAGGGCGCCCCGTGGACAACCTACGGGCCTTACGTGGAGCGAAACTCGGGCCGTTACACCTATGCCATCGCCCATCGACTTACCGACGCCGAGAACCGCTTTACCGGCATTGCCTTTGCCTCGATCGAACCTGCCTACATGCAGGATTTCTGCTGGGCCAACCGCTTCTCCGACGAGTTCGATGCGGTCCTTACCAACGCCCGCGGCGACATCGTCGCTTCCTGTCGCCCTGCCGATCTGAGCACGCATTCGGGCATTCTCGGCCGGCCCGCCGGCAGCATCCTGTTCGAAGGCCGCCCGGAAGGACTGATTCCGGAAACCGGACTGGCCCGTGGCAATGGCCTGCTGATTTCAACTTCGCCGGTCCCCGGTTTCCCGGATCTGCGCATGCTCGCCATCATCCCCACCGATTCGGTACTGGCCGGCTGGCGTCATCGCCGTTTCGAGATTGCCACCCTGGGCAGCATGCTGATCGCCCTGATGTTCTCCGGCGCACTGCTGCTCCGCCGCCAGGTTGGCGAACTGCGGGAAATGACCGAGGCGTTGACCGAAAGCCGCGACCAGCTGGAAATCCGGATCAACCAGGCAACTGCGGCGCTGGCCGCGGAAAAGGACATGGCCGAACGGGCCAATGCCGCAAAGAGCCGTTTCCTCGCCGCTGCCAGTCACGACCTCAGGCAGCCCCTGCACGCGCTGTCGCTGTTCACCACCGACCTGCTGCGTCAGGCGGCGGCCGGACAACTGCGCGAAGTACCGCGCATTGCCGTTCAGATATCCGCCTCGACGCGTACGCTGGGCGACATGCTCAACGCCCTGCTCGACATCTCGCGTCTGGACATCGACGGGGTCCGTGCCGATATCCAGGCGTTCCCGCTGCGTCAGGTCTTCGACCAGTTGCGCGGCGCCTTCCAGCGTCAGGCCGAGGCACTTGGCCTGCGCCTGCGCTTTCACGCAACGGATTATCAGGTACTCAGCGACCCCCGCCTGCTCGAACAGATGATCGGCAATCTGGTTGCCAATGCGCTCAGTTACACGCCCGCCGGCGGCAGCGTGCTGGTCGGCGCCCGCTGGCGACAGGATCGCGTCTGCATCGAGATTCGCGACAGTGGCATCGGCATTGCCCGTGAGCACCAGGCCGCAATCTTTGCCGAATTCTTCCAGGTCGCCAACAGCGCCCGGGAGCAGGACGGCGGTCTCGGCCTGGGACTGTCGATCGTCGACCGCCTGGCGCGTGGGCTGGGCATCGAGGTGTCGTTGAAATCCGAGATCGGGAACGGCGCCACCTTCGGACTGCTGGTCGAGCGCTCCTTGCTGCCCCCGCAGCTTGAGGTCGCAAGCCCGCAGACCGTCGGACGCATTCACTTCATCGGCGACTCAAGCGCCCTCAACGACTGCCGCGATCTGGCAAACAGCTGGAATTACCAGACCAGCAGCGGCGACTGGTCATCGGTTGCACGACTGCCCAGCGATACCATCGTCATCTGCGATGCCAAGACCATACCAGAGGTGGCACCCGAGCTGTCGCTGATCGTTGTCGGGCCGACCAGCGATGACCAGCTGCCAGACCAGGCCCATGCCCTTGGGCTGCCGCTGCGGCCGGCACGCCTGCGCGCCCTGCTAAGGGCGAGCGCAGTACGCTGAGGCCTGCAGCGCCTAGAAAACGTTACTGAAATCGATACGGTAGCGTGACGCCGTTACCAGCGCCTGGGTTCGACTATTGACGCCCAAGGCCTTGAAGACGGCGGTGACATGGATCTTGACCGTTCCCTCCGAAAGGTCGAGTTGTTCGGCAATATCCCGGTTGGACAGGCCACGGACCATCAGGCAGAGCACCTGTGCCTGACGCTCGGTCAGACCGATTTCCTCAGGCCGGACCGTGCTCGAATGCGGCACCGGAATTGCGTCGTCCATGCGCGCCTGTTGCTGGTGGCCGCTGGGCCGGAATATGTTGCCGGCGAGCACTTCGCGAACTGCCGACAGGAGCCGCTCCCCGTTCAATGCCTTGGGAATGAATCCCGACGCACCCAGGTTGATGACGCGCGTCACCGTCGGCATGTCGTCGAATGCCGAAACCACCGCCACCGGCACCGCCGGGTAACGACGGCGCAGGATGTCCAGCCCGGCAAAACCATCAATCCCCGGTAATGCCAGATCGAGCAGGACCAAGTCGAATTCACCCTCATTGTCGAGCAAGCCGAGGGCCGTCTCGAAATCCGCGCTCTCGCAAACCTTGACCTCGTCCTCCAGTTGGGACAAGAGACCGACCAGGCCTTCGCGGACCAGGGCATGGTCCTCAACTACCAGCAACTTCAGCATTTATTCCCCTTTCATAACTCCGCCTAATTTATCATTTCCGCGGCCAAAAGTGGTTTAAGATCATCACATATCGTCACTGGGAGAGCATCATGGCCGATGAACAAATGAACGACCCACTCAATTTCATGCGCAAGATGTGGGGCAACATGGGCTTCTCCCTTCCCGGCATGGTCGCGCCGACCTTCGATCTCGAGGAACTCGACAAGAGGATCAAGGACATGAAGGCGGTCGAGGGCTGGTTGCGGATGAATCTGTCGATGTTGCAGATGACCATTCAGGGCCTCGAAATGCAGCGGACCACGGTCAGCACCGTGCAGGCCATGGGCCAGATGGCCTCCGAAACCGCCCGCCAGATGAACGAGCAGGCCGGAGACACCGAGCCCAACTCCCCGGCTGAAGGTGCGGCGACCCTGTCCGAAGCTGCCATGTGGCCGTGGCAGATGATGCAGCAGATGCGCGAACAGCTTCAACAAAACGCCGAAGCTGCAGCCCAGGCGGCACAGGCGACCGAAGACAAACCCAAGACCCGGCGCAGCGCCGGCAAGAAGTAGCCACCAACGACCAGCCCCGAAATCCGGCATGCATCCTGAGTGGTGGCACTGGTTCGTTGGCGGCATGCTGCTGACGCTCGCCGAACTTGCAGTACCAGCCTTCTACATCATCTGGTTCGGCCTCGGCGCCTTGCTGGTCGGACTGCTGCTCCTGCTCGCGCCCGAGCTGTCCCTGACCACCCAGATTGTCCTGTGGATCATCGCCTCATCAGGCATGCTCGTGCTCTGGTTCCGTATTTTCCGGCCCGGCTCGGAGCGGACCCTGAGCGGATCGGCATCCGGCGAAGTGATCGGCGAAACCGGTCTGCTGGTTGCCCCGATTGAGCCCTTCGTCAAGGGCCGAGTGCGCTTTCAGCGTCCTTTGCTCGGCGCCGACGAATGGTCCTGCCTGGCTGACGAGAAAATCGGCGCCGGGGAACGGGTCAAGGTGGTCGCCATCGAGGGCAGTTTCCTGAAAGTCGCAAGAACCGGAGTCTGAAACATGGAAGCAGGTCTGATCGTCAGCATCGCCATCCTCATTTTTGTCGTCGTCACCGTCGCCAAGGGCGTGCGCATCGTGCCGCAAGGGGAGGAATGGATCGTCGAGCGCCTGGGCAAGTATCACGGCACGCTCAAGCCGGGCCTCAACGTGGTCATTCCCTACATCGACCGCATCGCCTACCAGCTGATCACCAAGGACATCATCCTCGACGTCCAGGAACAGGAAGTGATCACCCGCGACAACGCGGTGATCCTGACCAACGCCATCGCCTTCGTGAAGGTCACCGACCCGGTCAAGGCGGTCTATGGCGTTACCGACTTCTCGGAAGCCATTCGCAACCTGATCATGACCACGCTGCGCTCGATCGTCGGCGAGATGGAGCTCGATGAGGCGCTGTCGTCGCGCGACAAGATCAAGGCGCGGCTGCGCGAGAGCATCGCCGACGAGGCGATCGACTGGGGGCTGACGGTCAAGTCGGTCGAGATCCAGGACATCAAGCCCTCGCAGTCGATGCAGAAGGCGATGGAAATGCAGGCCGCCGCCGAACGTGAGCGCAAGGCGGTGGTGACCAGGGCGGAAGGCGCCAAGCAGTCGGCCATTCTGGAAGCGGAAGCCCGCCTCGAATCCGCCAAGCGCGACGCCAACGCCCAGGTGATGCTGGCCGAGGCCTCGGCCGAGGCGATCCGCCGGGTCAGCGCGGCAATCGGCGAGCAGACCGGACCAACCGCCTACCTGCTCGGCGAGAAGTACATCGCGGCGATGGAGCGCCTGGGCGAGAAGGACAACGCCAAACTGGTGGTCCTGCCGGCCGATCTCCAGGAAGCCGTGCGCGGCCTGTTCGGCCGCAAGGCCTAATTGCCCCGCCGGTTCCCCGGCGCCCGAGCTTCCTCGACATCATCATATTGCCGGCGCAGGCGGTTCAGGCCCTGCTGAAAGGCTTCGGCATCGCCATGGTCGAAGAACTTCGGGTAGCGGTCATGCGCCGCCCGAATTCGCCGGGCGTGCTTGATCGGACACCAATACTGTTCTGTGCGGGCAGCCACCTCACGGGTGTAGGCGGCGACACCGTTGCCGTAGGAGCAGTAGAAACAGTTGAATTTCTCGATCAGGTTCAGGTAAGGCAGGTCTTCCCGGTCGAACACGATGTAGTCAGAACGCCGCACCCTGGGGATGCGATAGACGGGAAAGCAGATGTGCTGGTAGACGGTGACGAACAGGTCCAGCAACAGGAAGGGAATCCACCCCGCGTAGATCACCGGCGCGGTCAGCAGGACCAGAATGCGCGAACGGATGATGAAGCGGAACAAGCCGGTCTTGTAGCGCCTTTGTTGCCGGGCCAGTTCGTCGGCCAGATCGGCCTTCTTGCGCGCCCAATCCTCGCGCGCCTGACGGTATTCCCCTTCCAGTTCGTCCTGCAGGGCTGCAATCCGTGCCAGCAGCTCGTCTATCCTGTCCTTCATCGGTCCCTCCTCGCTTGATCCCCGATCATGCCTTAAGCCGCGGGCGCATGCGATACTTGGACGACCTCAACGGAGATAAAAAAGAGACATGGAGACAAAGAATAGAGACTGTGGCGGCCCGCTCGCCGGATTCAAGGTAGTCGAGTTCGCCGGCATCGGGCCTGGCCCCTTCTGCGGCATGCTGCTCGCCGACATGGGCGCGGAAGTCACCTTGCTCGAACGCGCTGGCGGCACCTTTGCCTCGCAGCTATTCGGCGGCGGGCGCAAGGCGGTGGCCAACCGGGGCAAGAAATCACTGTGCATCGACCTCAAGAACCCGGCAGTAAAGCCCCTGGTCATGCAGTTGATCGCCGAGGCCGACGTCTTGATCGAGGGCTTCCGGCCCGGTGTCATGGAGCGCCTGGGCTTCGGCCCGGAGGTTTGTCTGGCCGCCAACCCGCGCCTGATCTACGGCCGCATGACCGGCTGGGGCCAGGACGGCCCGCTCGCCCCGCGCGCCGGCCACGATGCCAATTACGCCGCACTTGCCGGCGTGCTCGATACCGGTCGCCGTCACGGGGGAGCACCGTGGGCTCCGCCGACCCTGGTCGGCGACATGGGCGGCGGCGGCCTGCTGCTTGCCTGGGGCATTGCCTGCGCCCTGATCGAAGCCCAGCGCAGCGGTCGGGGCCAGGTCATTGACGCCGCCATGAGCGAGGGCGCCGCCCTGCTCGGCCACGGCCTGTACAACCTGGAAGCACTGGGCGAGTGGCATGGAAAATGTGCGATCGACTCCAGCGCGCCGTTCTACGATGTCTATTGCTGCGCCGACGGTCGCTGGCTCAGCGTGTGCCCGCTGGAACCGCAGTTCTACACCAGCTTCCTGGCCCGCCTGGGGCTGACGGACGACCCGGATTTCGCCGGTCGGCAGTACGACACCACGAACTGGCCGACCATGAAGCAGCGGCTGATCGACATTTTCAGCCAGCAACCGCGCGCCCACTGGGAAGCCCTGTTCGCCGACAGCGACGATTGCGTATGGCCGGTACTGAGCATGCGCGAAGCCGGCGAACACCCGCACAATGTTGCCCGCCAGGCCTTCGTCGATGTCGCCGGTGTGCGTCAGCCGGCGCCGGCCCCCAGGCTGTCGCAGACGCCGGCCGCGATCCAGTCGCCGCCGCCGCTGCTCGGCGAACACAGTCGCGAGCGACTACTGGCGCTGGGTTTGAATGCCGCCGAGATCGACCGCCTGGTCAGCCTCGGCGCAGTGACGCTGGGCAGCTGAGGCGATTCAGGAACAGGGGCCGAGCAAGTCGGCCTCAAGTTCGACTTCCGTGCCTTTTTGCAGGGGCTGATCGAGGTACATGCCGCGGTAAAGGCGACCGGCATTCTCAGCCTTGCGCGCATGCGGCGTTTCCCAGTCCTCGACCTTGAACCTGACCATGCCCACCTGCTCGTCGCGGGCTGGCACGCCGGGTGGCAGGCAGGGCATGGCGCGCGCCAGATTGACGTATTCGGCACGGGTGTACTGGTCGCGCGTCTTGCCTTCGACCGTCGGACACTGTTCCAGACGCCGCGTGCTGACCGAGGCAGCAGTGACGGTTCCGCGCAGGTAATACAACGGCTCGACCAGAATCCAGCCGGCACCGCCCTCGCGATAACTGACACAACTGCCCGGACGAACCACCTCCGGATGCTTGAACAGCAAACCGGCGGAGGCTCTCAGGACGGGCTCCTGGGCCTGCAGGGGCAAGGCCAGAACGGCCAGAACGAAGCCCAATACGCGCATTTCAGAGTTCCGGATCAATAGACCCGCTTATCTTCGATCACCTTTCCATCGTTCGGCAAGCCCCCGGGGGCAAAAAATTCGATGCCGCCGCGCATTTTCGTCAGCTCGCGCAAGGAATTGACCAGTGTCTCCGCCAAGGCCGCGTCGTGTTCGCCGAGTTCGCAACACAGGGTCATCCGGTCCTGCGCATCCGGGTTATCGACGACCAGCCGCATCTTTGCCACCTGCGGGTGACGACGGGCGATTTCGGCAATCTGTTCAGGATGGACGAACATGCCCTTGACCTTGGTCGTCTGGTCGGCGCGCCCCATCCAGCCGCGCAAGCGGACGTTGGTACGGCCACAGGGGGACAATCCCGGCATGGTCGCCGACAGATCGCCGGTAGCGAAGCGGATCAAGGGATAATCGGCGTTGAAGGTGGTTACCACCACCTCACCGACCTCACCGTCGGCAACCGGATCACCCGTTCCCGGACGGACAATCTCGACCAGCACGTCTTCCTCGACCACCAGCCCGGCATCCGGCACGCTTTCATAGGCAATCACGCCGATCTCGGCGGTCGCGTAACACTGGCGCACCGCGATGCCGCGTTCGCCCAGCCACTGCCTGACCACGCCTGGCAAGGCCTCGCCGGAAACGCAGGCCTTGTTCAGGGAAGAGATGTCGGCGCCCATTTCTTCCGCCCGCTCGACCAGGATGCGCAGGAACGACGGCGTGCCGACATAGCCGGCCGGCCGCAGGTCGACCATGGCCTGAATCTGCTGCTCGGTCTGCCCGGTGCCGCCAGGGAAAACCGAGCAGCCGAGCTTGCGCGCACCGCCTTCGAAAATGAAGGCGCCGGGCGTGAAATGGTAGGAAAAGCAGTTATGCACCAGATCGCCGTGGCGGAAACCCGCGGCGTACAGGGCGCGCGCCATGCGCCAGTGGTCGGTCTCCTGCCCCTGCAACTCGTAGATCGGCCCGGGCGAGGCAAACACCCGCTTGGCCCGGGTTGGCGCCACCGCATTCAACCCCCCGAAGGGCGGACGCGCCTTTTGCAGCTCGATCAGGTCGCGCTTGCGGGTCAGCGGCAGACGGCTCAGGGCTGCCCGACTGGCGCACTCCGTCGCATTCACGTCGGCCAGCAGTTGCGCGTAGTGCGGAGAATGCTGCTTGGCGTGTGCCACCTGGCGGGCCAGACGGTCGGTCAGGTGCGCCTCGCGCTCGACCGGGTCACGGGTTTCCAGCGGGTCGTAGAAATTCATGACAGCCACCGCTTGCGCCGACGGTAGTGCTTGACCTCACGGAAGGACTTGCGCCCGGCTGACGAAAGCCCAAGGTAGAACTCCTTCACGTCCTCGTTGTCGCGCAGTTCGGCGGCCGCCCCCTCCATCACCACCCGGCCGTTTTCCAGGATGTAGCCAAAGTCGGCGTAGCGCAGGGCAATGTTGGTGTTCTGTTCGGCCAGCAGGAAGGTCGAACCCTCCTTCTGATTCAGGTCCCTGACGGTGGG
>DILW01000002.1 GCA_002425245.1 Betaproteobacteria bacterium UBA5582
CAGCACCTGCGAGGTGCAGATGTTTGAATTGGCCTTCTCGCGGCGGATGTGCTGTTCGCGCGTCTGCAGCGTCATGCGGTAGGCGGTCTTGCCACGGGCATCCCTGGAGACGCCGATGATGCGACCGGGCATCGAGCGGACGAAGGCTTCGCGGGTGGCGAAGAAGGCGGCGTGCGGGCCGCCGAAGCCCATCGGGATGCCGAAGCGCTGGCTGGAGCCGAGGGCGATGTCGGCGCCCATGGCGCCCGGCGACTTGAGCAGCACCAGTGCCATCAGGTCGGCGGCGACGGCGACCGTGGTGCCGCGTGCCTTGAGGCCGGCGATGATCTCGCTGAGGTCGCGCACTTCACCGTTGTCGTTCGGGTACTGGAGCAGGGCGCCGAAGAATTCCTCGTCCTTGACCGAGTCGACCGCGGCGATCACCAGTTCGAAGCCGAAGTAGGCGGCGCGCGTCCTGACCACGTCGATGGTCTGCGGGAAGCAGGCGGCGTCGACCAGGAAGCGGTTCGACTTCGATTTCGATACGCGGCGGGCCATGGTCATGGCTTCTGCGGCGGCGGTGGCTTCGTCTAGCAGCGAGGCGTTGGCGATTTCCAGCCCGGTCAGGTCGACGACCATCTGCTGGAAGTTCATCAGCGCTTCCAGGCGACCCTGGGCGATCTCGGCCTGGTAGGGCGTGTAGGCGGTGTACCAGCCGGGGTTTTCCATGACGTTGCGCAGGATCACCTTGGGCGTCAGCGTGTCGTAGTAGCCCATGCCGATGCACGACTTCTGGATCACGTTCTTGCCGGCGATCGCCTTCAGGTCGGCGAGCGCTTCATGTTCGCGGCGCGGGGCCGGCAGAGGCAGGTCGGCCGGCAGGCGGATGGCGGCCGGGACGGTCTGGTCGATCAGCTGGTCGAGGCTGGCGGCACCGATGGTGGCCAGCATCTCGGTCATTTCGGTGGCACAGGGGCCGATGTGACGGTCGATGAACTCGTCGTGCTGTTCGAGCGCCGAGAGCGGTTGGTTGAGCGGCATGAGTCTTCCTCGATCAGGCAGCGTCGGCGACAGCCTGGTAGGCAGCGGCGTCGAGCAGGGCGTCGACGTCGGCGATGTTGTCCGGGGTCATCTTGAACAGCCAGGCGGCGTAGGCGTCGGCATTGACCGACTCCGGCGCGTCAACAGCAGCCTGATTCACTTCGGTGACGGTGCCGGCGATCGGCGCGTACACATCGGCGGCGGCCTTGACCGACTCGACCACGGCGATTTCCTTCTCGGCATCGTAATGGGCGCCGACTTCCGGCAGCTCGACGAAGACCAGATCACCCAGCGCTTCCTGGGCGTGGTCGGAAACGCCGACGGTGACGGTGCCATCGGCGTTCTTCAGGACCCACTCGTGGGAGGCGGCGTACTTGAGGTTGGACGGGACGTTGGACATGGTTTTCTCCTGAGTGGGGTGAATTAGATGACAGCTTTGCCGTTGCGGGCGAATACGGGTTTGGTGACCTTGGCCTTGAGCAGTTTGCCGCGGATGTCGACCTCGACTTCGTCGCCGACGGCGACGCCGAGCGGCAGGCGGGCCAGGGCGATGGATTGCTGCAGCGTCGGCGAGAAGCTGCCGGAGGTGATCTCGCCGTCGCCGTGGGCGGTGACGACCTTCTGATGGCCGCGCAGCACGCCCTTGTCGAGCAGGATCAGGCCGAGGAATTGTTTCTGCTGGCCGTTGGCCGCCAGTGCAGCGCGGCCAACGAAATCGCGTTCGTCCTTCATGGCGACGGTCCAGGCCAGGCCGGCGTCGAGCGGGGAAACCGTTTCGCCCATGTCCTGGCCGTAGAGATTCATGCCGGCTTCCAGGCGCAGCGTGTCGCGGGCGCCCAGACCGCAGGGCGCGACGCCGGCATCTTTCAGGGCGTTCCACACGGCTTCGGCCTCGCCGGCCGGGAGCATGATCTCGTAGCCGTCTTCGCCGGTATAGCCGGTGCTGGCGATGAAGTATTGATCGACCTCGGCAGCAAAGAAAGGCTTGAGGCCCTCGGTCGCGGCCTTCGCTTGCGGCAGCACCTGCCAGACCTTGGCACGGGCGTTCGGGCCCTGCACGGCGATGATGCCCAGGGCGTTGTCGCCGTCGCGGCGCTGGGTGATGCTCACGTCCATTTTCCACTCGGCAGCTTTGGCCTGCATCCAGGCCAGGTCCTTGTCGGCGGTGCCGGCATTGACGACGATGCGGAAGCGCGTGTCGGTGAGGAAATAGATGATCAGGTCATCGATGACCCCGCCGGCTTCATTGAGCATGGCGGCGTAGAGGGCCTTGCCGGAAACGGTGAGCTTGGCGACGTCGTTGGCGACCAGGCGGGAGAGGAAGGGGCGGCAATCGGCGCCGACCAGGTCGACCGGGCACATGTGCGAGACGTCGAACATGCCGCAGTCCTTGCGCACCGCGTGGTGTTCCTCGATTTGCGAACCGTAGTTGACCGGCATGTCCCAGCCACCGAAATCGACCATCCGGGCGCCGAGTGCGCGATGGGCGGCATTCAAGACCGTTTGCTTCAGCATATCAATCCTTTACTGACGTTCGTTGACGTCGATTCTGGAAACGGAAAAGGGGTGAAACGAAAAACTCGCGTTTTGCGTTTCACCCCTCTGTCCTCGATACCTGAGAGATTTGCCCCATCGGTGGGCGCTGTTTACGCCGCTCTCCAGAGTTTGGCCGGCATGCCGGTCACCCCGCGGTCCTTTTGCCTGAGCGTTTTCGGGTGAAATTGCGCCTTCGGCGGCAGACGGGTCTGCGCTCTCCCACGGGATGGACGGCACTATAGCCGGTCATTGTTGTCCTAGCAACATGCTGCGCCGCACAAGGCGTGCCGGTCGGTGCCGGCCTTCGTGCTAAACTCCCCGTTTGCTTTTGTCCCGCCACCCGTGAATCCAGCCAACTTCGATTTCCACTGTCATTCATCCGTTTCCGACGGCCTCCTGCCGCCGGCAGCGGTTGCCCGCCGGGCGTCGGCAAATGGCGTCGATTTGTGGGCGCTGACCGACCACGACGACATCGGCGGCATTGCCGAGGCCGCAGAAACCGCGGCAGAACTCGGGCTGGCCTTCGTTGCCGGGGTCGAAATCTCGATCGAATGGCGGGAGACGCCGATTCACATCGTCGGTCTGGGCTTCGACCACTGCCACCCATCCCTGGTTGACGGGCTCGAAGCCTTGCGTAGCGGTCGTCTCGAACGCGCACAGCGGATGGGCGATGCGTTGGCGGCGATCGGCATTCCCGGGGTGTTTGCCGGGGCGATGGGTTATGTCACCAATCCGAACCTGATTTCGCGCGCCCATTTTGCCCGCTATCTGGTGTCCATCGGTATTGCCCGCGACATCGCCGGTGTGTTCCAGCATTACCTGGCGCCCGGCAAGCCCGGTTACGTCGACCACCGCTGGGCGACGCTGGCCGATGCGCTGGACTGGATTCATGCGGCCGGCGGCGTGGCCGTGCTGGCGCATCCCGGCCGTTACAAGATGTCCGGCGGCGACATGCGCAAATTCCTCGATGAATTCAAGGATCTGGGCGGGCAGGCAATCGAGGTGGCCAGTGGTAGCCACTCGCCCGATCATGTGCTGCATTTCGCGCGGCTGGCGCGGCATTATGCCTTTCACGCCTCGCGCGGTTCCGATTTCCATGGCCCGGAAGAGAGTTATGTCGATCTCGGTCAGGCCGCCCCTCTGCCCCTTGACCTGAAACCGGTCTGGCGGCTGATTTGCTGATCATGGCACGCGTCGTCAACATTCACCCCGATTCGCCGCAGCCCCGTCTGCTGGTGCAGGCCGCGGAGTTCATCCGCAAGGGCGCCATCGTCGCCCTGCCGACCGATTCCTGCTACGCCCTCGGCTGCCATCTGGGCGACAAGGAAGCGCTCGACCGCATCCGCCTGATCCGCCAGATGGATGACCGACACCACCTGACGCTGATGGTCAGGGATCTCTCCGAGATCGCCCATTTTGCCCGTGTCGACAACACCCAGTACCGGCTACTCAAGGCGTCTACGCCGGGGAGTTATACCTTCATCCTCGAAGGCAGCAAGGAGTTGCCTCGCCGGGTGATGCACCCGAAACGCAAGACCATCGGCGTGCGCGTGCCCGACCATCCGGTTGCCCTGGCCTTGCTGGAAGAGTTGCAGGAACCGCTGCTGACCACCACCCTGCAGTTGCCGGGCGACGAAAATCCGCTGACCGAAGGCTGGGAAATCCAGGATCGCCTTGAAGATCAGGTCGAGTTGATCCTCGACGCCGGCACCTGCGGGATCGAGCCGACCACCATCATTGACCTGACCGGGCCGGCGCCCGAACTGGTGCGCGCCGGGCGCGGTCCGCTGGCGCCTTTCGGGTTCGACTGACCATGCTCGATATCAACGCCTTGATCCAGACCATTGCCATTGCTGCGTTGCCGGTGATTTTTGCGATCACCCTGCACGAGGCGGCGCATGGTTACGCTGCCCGTCACTTCGGCGACCCGACGGCGTGGCAGCTCGGCCGTATCAGCCTCAATCCGCTGCGTCACATTGATCCGATCGGCACCATCGTGATTCCGATCGCCATTCTCGTCTTCTCGGCGGGTAGCTTCCTGTTTGGTTACGCCAAACCAGTGCCGGTCGATTTCACCCGCTTGCGCAATCCCAAGCGCGACATGCTCTGGGTCGCTGCCGCCGGGCCGGCTGCCAACCTGTTCATGGCCTTGTGCTGGGCCTTTGTGCTCAAGCTTGCCTGGGATATGCCGAGCACCGATTTCACCCTGCCGCTGTCGGAGATGAGCAAGGTCGGCATCATCATCAATTGCGTGCTGATGGTCCTCAATCTGTTGCCGCTGCCGCCGCTCGACGGCGGGCGCATTGCCGTCAGCCTGCTACCGCACCGGCTGGCCTGGCAGTTCTCGCGCATCGAACCGTGGGGCTTCCCGATTTTGCTGGTCCTGCTGTTCACCGGTATCCTCAGCGACATCATGAGTCCGCTGGTCCTTTTCTCGGCGCGCGCCATCGAAACCCTTTTCGGTCTTTACTAAACGACAGACAGCTATGTACGCAGAACGTGTCCTTTCCGGCATGCGTCCCACCGGGGCGCTGCATCTCGGCCATTACCACGGCGTCCTCAAGAACTGGGTGGAACTGCAGCAGGAATATCCCTGCCTCTTCTTCGTTGCCGACTGGCACGCGCTGACCACAAATTACGACAATCCGCAGAGCATCGAGAAGGCGACCTGGGACATGGTCATCGACTGGCTGGCGGCCGGCGTCGATCCCAATCAGGCGACCCTGTTCATCCAGTCGCGGGTGCCCGAGCACGCCGAACTGCACCTGCTGATGTCGATGATGACGCCGCTCGGCTGGCTGGAACGCGTGCCGACCTACAAGGACCAGCAGGAAAAGCTGGCCGGCAAGGATCTCACCACCTATGGCTTCCTCGGCTATCCGCTGTTGATGAGCGCCGACATACTGATCTACCGAGCCAACAAGGTGCCGGTTGGCGAGGACCAGATTCCGCACGTCGAATTCACCCGCGAACTGGCCCGCCGCTTCAACCACATGTACGGCCGCGAACCCGGTTTCGAGGACAAGGCGAGGGAGGCGGTGAAGAAGCTCGGCGGCAAGAAGGCCCGTCTTTACGAGGAGCTGCGCACCCGCTTCCAGCAGGAGGGCGACAAGGAGGCGATCGAGCAGGCCAAGGCCATGCTCGGCGACATCCAGCACCTGTCGGCGGCTGACCGCGAGCGCTTGTTCGGTTACCTCGAAGGCACCGGCAAGATGATCCTGGTCGAGCCCGGCTACCTGCTGACCGAGGAATCGAAGATGCCCGGCCTCGACGGACAGAAAATGTCGAAGTCGTACAACAACACGATCACCCTGCGCGAATCCGAGGAATCGGTGGCCAAGAAGATCAAGTCGATGCCGACCGACACCAACCGCGTGCGTCGCACCGACCCCGGCGATCCGGCGCGCTGCCCGGTGTGGCAGCTGCACCAGGTGTACACCGACGAAGCCACCCGGGCGACGCTGGAGCAGGGCTGCCGGACCGCCGGCATCGGCTGCATCGACTGCAAGCAGCCGGTGATCGAAGGCATCCTCAAGGAACAGGTGCCGATGCGTGAGCGCGCCCAGGTCTATCTGGACGATCCGGTGCTGGTCAAGAACATCATCGCCGACGGCTGCGAAAAGGCACGCGAACTGGCGCGCGAGACGATGCGCGACGTGCGCGAGTCGATGGGCCTGGAATACCACTGATGTCCGCTGCGTCGTTCCGCTTCCGCTGTTTTGCGGTCGACGCATGAATCTGGCGGTCGACCTGCCGCCGGCTGCGCTGTTCGAGCCGGTGGCGCGCATCTACGGCGAGCCGATGGAGGCCTTGCCACAGGATCTGTACATCCCGCCGGATGCGCTGGCGATCATGCTCGACGCCTTCGAGGGGCCGCTCGACCTGTTGCTTTACCTGATCCGCAAGGCCAACGTCGATATCCTCGACATTCCGATGGCGCCGCTGACCCGCCAGTATCTCGACTACATCGAGAACATGCGGGCGCAGAACCTGGAACTGGCGGCCGAGTACCTGGTGATGGCGGCGATGCTGATCGAGATCAAGTCGCGCATGCTGTTGCCGCGGCCGAAGATCGGCGACGATGGCGAAGTCGAGGATCCGCGCGCCGAACTGGTCCGCCGCCTGATGGAATACGAGCAGATGAAGCTCGCCGGCCAGAAGCTCAATGAAATGCCACAGGCCGAGCGCGAGTTTTTCTGGGTCGAGACCCTGGTCGAGAAATCGCTGCACGTCCGCCTGCCGGAAGTCTCGGTCGAAGACATCAAGGAAGCCTGGATGAACGTGGTGCGTCAGGCGGTGCTCAAACGCAACCACAAGATCAGCCGCGAAGAGTTGTCGGTGCGCGAGCACATGGGCATCATTCTCCGTCATCTGCAGGAGAAGGGCGGTTTCGTCCAGTTCGAGACCCTGTTCGACCCGGCCATGGGGCCGCCCGGACTGGTCGTGCATTTCATTGCCATGCTCGAACTGGGCCGCGAAAAACTGATCCGCATCACGCAGACCGAGGCCTTCGCGCCGATCTACGTCAATCTGCGCGACGGCGAGCCGGAAGCGGTCATGGAAGAGGAAGATGGAACCGAGCCAGGTCAGGAAAATTCTTGAAGCGGCCCTGCTCGCCACGCGCGAGCCGATGAGCACGCACGACATGAAGAAGATGTTCGACGAGGAACTGTCTTCCGATACCCTGCGCAAACTGCTCGACCAGATTCGCGAGGATTGGGCCGAGCGTCCCGTCGAGCTGATCCAGCTCGCCTCCGGCTGGCGTTTCCGGACGCGCGCCGAATACCTGCCTTACCTCGACCGCTTGAATCCGGAGCGGCCGCCGAAATACTCGCGTGCCGTTCTGGAGACACTGGCCATCATCGCCTATCGTCAACCGGTAACCCGCGGCGACATCGAGGAGATTCGCGGCGTCGCGGTCAATGCGAACGTCGTCAAAACCCTGGAGGAACGTGGCTGGATCGACGTCGTCGGCCATCGCGACACCCCCGGTCGGCCGGCGCTGTTTGCCACGACCAAACAATTTCTCGACGATCTGGGCCTGTGCAGCGTCAGCGAACTGCCGCCGCTTGAACAAATCAGCCAGACACTGGAGCTGAACCATGAAAACCAATAAACGCACACCCTTCCGCGCCCCGGCCGAAGCTGCAGCAGATCGGAAGAG
>DILW01000007.1 GCA_002425245.1 Betaproteobacteria bacterium UBA5582
GTCGGCGCCAGGTCGATCTGGCTGGCGACGGTCTTCACCCGCTTCGGCTTGAGGTCGGCGCCGAGGATCAGGCCGGGGATGTGGAAACGCTCGACCGGCACCATGCTGTCGCCGCGCACGCGGATGTCGTGGTCGGCGACGACGACGAACAGGGTGTCCTGCCAGTAGGGGCTGGCCTTGGCCTTGGCGATGAACTCGCCGAGCGCGTGGTCGGTGTATTTGACGGCGTTGTTGTCTGTCGCCTTTGGCTTCTCGTAAAGCTCGATGCGGCCGTCGGGGAAGTCGAAGGGCGAATGGTTGGTCGAGGTGAACACCAGCGTGAAGCTGGGCTGGCCTTCGGCGTGCTTGGCGTTCAGGCGTTCGTGCGTCTTGTCGAACAGGTCTTCGTCGGAAACGCCCCAGCCAGCGACGAATTTCGGATTCTTGAAGTCCTTCTGCTCGGTGATGTGGGTGAAGCCGTTGCCGGTGAAGAAGCCGCGCATGTTGTCGAAATGCGCTTCGCCGCCGTAAATGAACTCCGACTCGTAGCCGTGCTGGCCGAGGATGGATGCGAGCGTTGCGAAATTGCGCTGGGCCAGCGACAGCTTGACGACGGCCTGCGCCGGCGTCGGCAGGAAGCCGGTGGTGACCGCCTCGATGCCGCGGATCGAGCGGGTGCCGGTGGCGTAGAGTTGCTCGAACCACCAGCCTTCGTGCTTGAGCTTTTCCAGGTTGGGCGTCACCGGGACGCCGCCGAGCGACTGGACGAAGGTCGCGCCCAGGCTTTCCTCGAGGACGATCACCAGATTCAGCGGCTTGTCACGGCGCACCGTCGCTTTCTGGTCGACCAGGGTCGGGATTTCCGGGTCATTGACCAGCGGGTGCGGGTTGCCGAAGCTGGCGCGGGCCTGGCGGAACTCGGCGAGCATGTCGGCGGTTTCCATCTTGCCGTAGATTTCGCTCGAATTGGCTTCGTGCTGCATGCCGTAGATCGCGTAGGCCACCGACCAGGCGGAATTCAGGATCAGCGTATTGACCATCGGGTCGGCGGTGAGCGCGAAGGTGGCCGGGTTGGCCGGCCGGTGCTGCAGGCTGGAGCGAATTGCCAGCGCGCAGACGAGGAACAGGATCGGCCAGGTGAGCCAGAGTTTCCAGGCGGACCAGGGTGCCTCGGCCCGTTGCCAGGCGCGCATCATGCGCCAGGCGCCCCAGCCACAGAGGCCGGTGACCAGCAGGCCGCCGACCAGGTGCAGGCGGAAACCGCTCCACAGCATGGCGACGACTTCGTTCGGGTATTTCAGGTATTCGACGAAGAGGCGGTTCGGCCGGCTGTCGTATTCGTTGATGAAGGCCGGCGAGGCGATCTCGAGCAGCGCCAGGGCGGCGATCGCCAGCGTCATCCAGGCGACGTTCAGCTTGCGCCAGGCCGGCCACAGGCGCTTGCCGGCGAGCAGCGGGGCAAGCAGCAGCAGGGGCAGGGCGAGCAGGGAAAGCTGGATCACGTCGACACGCACCCCCTGCAGCAACATGGTCGGCCAGATACCGGTGGCGGCAACCCGCTCCGACTGCCACAGCATCAGCGCCGCGCGCGACAGCGTCAGCAGCGGCAGGCCGACCAGGAAGAGCATGGCGATGCCGGCGTAGGGGCCGAACAGGTCGAGGCGTTGCCAGAGTCGTTGTACGGGGGAAGTGCGGATTTGCATTCGATTTGCTGAAAAATGGCCGGTGGCCAGTGTGCCGGTAGGCGCTTAAACAGAACTTAAACGGGGTGGCTCATGCTGGCAGACGCAGGCGAGCGCGTAGCCCGCCGAGCGATGAGGCACTCAGAACGATTTCGCCGCCATAGGTTCCGGCAATATCCCGGGTAATGACCAGACCGAGGCCGCTGCCTTCGACCGTTTCGTCGAAGCGCTGACCCCGCCGCATGCTCGCCTGCAACTGTGCCGGCGACATGCCCGGGCCGTCGTCATCGATGTCGATGACCAGGTTTGAATCCTCGATCCCAGCGCCAATCCGGATCTGGCTGGTGGCCCATTTGCCGGCGTTGTCGAGCAGGTTGCCGAGCATTTCCTCGAAATCGGTGGCTTCGCCCCGCCAGTGGAGGTCCGCCGGGATGTTCTGCTGCCAGTCGAGTGCTCGGCTGCCGTGCAGGCGCTGCATCAGCGTAAGCAGGGCGGCAACCCGTTCGCCGACGACAATCGCGCGGATGATTCCGGCACCGCTGCCGGCGCGGGCCAGGTGGCGGTCGATCAGCTGGGTCATGTTGCTGACTTGCTGCTGGAGCAGGGGATGCTCCTGGATGCTGCGTTCGGCGTGCAGCACCGACAGCGGCTTCTTCAGGGCATGGCTGAGATCGGCTGCATGGCCGCGGGCTCGCTCGACGATGCGGGCATTGCGGGCCAGGACCTCGTCCAGTTCCCCGGCCAGCGGGTCCAGTTCCGGGCCGTAGCCTTTGCCGACCGATTCTTCCCGGCCTTCCCTGACCCGGCCCAGACGTTCGCGCAGGCGGCGCAGCGGGCGCAGGCCGAGGCGAACCTGGATGGCGCTGGTCAGCAACAGGCCGGCGAGCAATCCCAGTTGGGTGGTGAATAGGATGCGGTCGAGCCGGTCGAGGGCGGTACCGATCTCTTCGGCCGGTCCATACAGATGCAGGGTCGCCGGCTGTCCGTCCACCTCGATGGCTTGCGCAATGCCGATCAGCGACTGGTCTTGCGGACCGGCGACGCGTTGCAGCGGCGAATCGCCGATGCTGACCGCCTCGGCGGTGAGCAGTCTGCTGTCCCAGAGCGAACGGGAGGTTAGCAACGTCTGCGCCTGTTCGAGCTGCCAGTACCAGCCCGAAAAAATCCGTCCGAACTCGTCGTTGCCCCGTCCCAGCCAGCGAATCTGCCCGTCTTCCGGCGCCCGGAACAAGCCGGCATGGATGCGTTCCAGCTTTTCTTCCAGGCGCTGCTGGTGGCTGTTCAACAGGCTGTCGCGCACGCTCTGGCGCAGGATGCTGCCGCCCAGTGTGCTGATCAGGAGGGCGGCGACGGCGCCCAGGATGAACAGGCGCCCGGCCAGGCCCAGCCGCTTACTGGGCATCGTCAGGTGCGCGCAGGCAGAAACCGCGGCCACGCTCGGTGTGGATCAGCGTCAGACCGAGTTTGCGCCGGATGCGACCGACCAGCACATCGAGGGTGTTCGAATCCGGGTCCAGGTCGCGGGCGTATACGTGCTCGCTGATTTCAGCGCGGCTGACGACCCGGTCCTTGTTCTGGATCAGATAGGCCAGGATGCGCTGCTCCTGAGCGGTCAGCGTCAGGCTGCTGCCGTGCAGGGTGAAGCGGTCGGTATTGCCGTCGTATTGCAGCGGGCCGGCTTCGATCACCGGCATGCTCCGTCCCTGGGTGCGCCGGTGCAGGGCGCGCAGGCGCAGGGCGACTTCCTCATGGAGGAAAGGCTTGGTCAGGTAATCGTCGGCACCGGCGTCGAAGCCGGCCAGTTTGTCGCTCCAGCGACCCCGTGCGGTCAGGATCAGCACCGGCAGGTGGCGTCCGTGTTCCCGCCAGTGGCGCAGGACCGAAATGCCGTCCTGGCCGGGCAGGCCGAGATCGAGCACCGCCGCGTCGTAGTCTTCGGTGCAGCCGAGAAAGCAGGCTTCGCCGCCGTCCGCCACGGTTTCGGCGACCATGCCGGCCAGACGCAGGCTGTCGGCGATGCTGCGGGCGAGGTCGACATCGTCTTCGACAATCAGAACCCTCAACGTTCCACCTCTTCACCGTTGAGGACGGCGCCGCTGATCGCGTCGATGTCCAGTTCATAGACCCGGCCGTCGGGCAGACTGACCTCGATTTCGTAGAAGTAGCGGCCATCCTGGTCGTATTCCAGCTCGATTTCGCGGATCACGCCGCGGTAGCGGGCCGGTAGCCGTTCAATCAGTTCGGGTAGCGGGCGCAAGCGCTTGAGCATTTCCTGGCGATGGCCGCTGTCGCTGATCAGGGCGCCACTGTGGGCATCGATCACCAGTTCGCGCAAGCGGCCGTCGTGTTGAACCACCTGCACTTCGTACACCAGGCGTTTTTCGCCGAGGCCTTTAAGTTCCAGTTCGAGAATGTTGCCGGGGTAGCGCGCGAGCAGCTTGCGCAGCGCCTGGGGCAAGGCCAGTCGTGGGTGGTCGGGGGCGCTCCCGCTGTCGACCTCGTTGCCGCTGACGGCATCGACGTAGAGCTTGGTCCGTTGTCCGTCCGGCTTGATCAGGGTGATTTCGTAGACCCGGCGTCCGCTGCGGTCGCGTTCCAGGTCGACGTCGAGGACCTTGCCCGGATGCCGGGCCTGGACCCGGGTCAGGATTTCGGACAGCGGTTGGAGTTCGCCGGCTTCGACGGCGCGACGCACCACGTACTGTTCCTCGGCGAACAGTGTCGGCGGTAGCAGGGTGCTCAGGGCAAGGGCAAGGGCGGTCAGACGCATCGGTGCGGATGCTGGCACGGCGAAATTAAACGGTTGATGAATTGTAGCGTCAGGAAGCGTTTACCCCGCCTGGGCGAGGATGGCAAGCATTCCCATCCCGGCGGAGTTTGTGATGTCATTCCATTACCCCGATCGACCTTCCCTGTTTTCCCGACAAGGCCGCGTACTGCTGCTGGCCGGGGCGAGCCTGGCAGCGATTCTGCTCGCCGGGCGGGCCTTGCTGCCCGGCTGGCACCTGTTCTGGCAGCAGCAGCTGGCAACGGTGGAGCAGCGCGATGCGGCGGTGTGGTTACCCGATTTCGTCGCCGACATCGACGCCCTGCCCATTGCCGCCGACCTCGACAATCTATCCGGGCTGACTTTCGATCCCGAACGGGGCAGCCTGTTTGCCATTACCAATGGTCGGCCGGAAGTGATCGAGCTGAGTCTGGATGGGCAAATCCTGCGCCGCATCCCGGTCAGCGGGCTGGAAGATCCCGAAGCGATCGAGTATGTCGCTCCGTCCCGCTATGTCGTTGCCGACGAGCGTCGGCAGTCGCTCCATCTGCTGGAGATCGATGCGCACACCCAGCGGCTCGATGTTTCACGTCCCGCCGAATTGACCATTGGCATTGGCCGCAACGGCAACAAGGGCTTCGAGGGTCTGGCCTTCGATCCCCTGCAGCACCGCCTGTTCGTGGCCAAGGAGCGCGATCCGCGGATGATCTACGAAATCGCCGGTTTTCGGTCGGCGGACGGGGTTACGGTAGTCGACAATCCGGCGCGCGACCAAGGCCTGCCGGTACGTGACCTGTCATCGCTGCACTTCGACCCGACCAGCGGTCATCTGCTGGCGCTATCCGACGAATCGCGGCAGATCGTCGAACTCGACCGGCAGGGCCGGGCGGTCAGCCGTCTGCCACTGCGGGCCGGGCAGCACGGCCTGAAGGAGAGCGTCCCGCAGGCCGAAGGCGTGGCCATGGACGATCAGGGGCGGCTTTACGTGGTCAGCGAACCTAACCTGTTTTATCGCTTTGTTCGTCCGGGTGCTGCGTCTGCAAGCCTCGGAGGGTAACAGCGAAACCGCCACCCGGCAGGTTCTCCGCCGATAACTGGGCCCCGTGCAGCTCGGCGATCCGGGCGACGATGGCCAGTCCCAGGCCGTTGCCCTTGCCGGCCGCCTGTCCTGCCCGGTAGAAGCGCTCGCCCAGCCGGGCCAATGCTGCCGGCGGTACGCCGGGACCGTTGTCGCTGACACGCAGGTCGCAGCGTCCGTGCGCCTGCGCCAGTTCGACCCGGATCGAACTGGCCGGCGGCGTGTAGCGCACGGCATTGTCGAGCAGGTTGCGCAGGGCGATACCCAGCAGGTCGCCATCGCCCATGAGGGCCTGGGCGCCTGGCGGGATGCGCGCCAGCATCTGTTGCGTGGCTTGCGGATGCGCCTGGCGGACTGCATTCAGGCTGTCCAGCAGTAGCGCTTCCGGGTCCAGGGAGCGGATTTCCGGCGGGCTACTCAAGGGGTCGAGTCGGGCCAGGCGCAGCAGCTGGTCGACCAGGTGGCTGGCGCGGTCGACGCCGCCGGCGATTTGCTGCAGCGCGTGTTCGCGCATGGGCGTGTCGCCGCTGAGCAGGGCGACCTGTGCCTGGACCTTGAGCGCGGCGAGCGGAGTGCGCAGCTCGTGGGCAGCATCGGCTGTGAACTGGCGTTCGTTGTCGAGTGTCCGGGCGACCCGGCCAAACAGCCGGTTGATCGCCACTACCAGCGGTCGGGCTTCGGTTGGCACCCGGTTCGTGGTCAGTGCATCCAGACTGTCCGGCGTGCGGGCGGCAACTTCGTCGGCCAGTTGCTCCAGCGGCCGCAAGGCGCGGCTGATCGACAGGTAGATGAGAACAATCAGTACCGGGGTGATGAACAGCAATGGCAGCACCGTCTGGGTGGCGACTTCGAGCGCGGCACGGTCGCGCAGACCGATCGCTTGGGCGACCTGGACCCGGTAGCGGCCGTCGGTGGAAACCGCGTTGAGCACTCGCCAGGCTTCGTTGTGGCGGATGATGTCGCTGTAGCCGGCGACGCCGAGAATGGGGAATTCCGGGGCATCCGGCGAGCGGGCAAGAACCCTGCCGTCGCCCAGGCCAATCTGGAACTCCAGCGGCGGTTCGTAGATGTCCTCGGCGCCTCGGACCGTCGCCAGTCGGGGCACCAGTTCGGCGAGGTCGTCTTCGTTGTCATGGGTGATCGCCAGCAACAGCCGTGCGGTTTGCGCCAGGCTGCCGTCCATCAATTCCTCGGCTTCGTGCTGCGCCTTGGTGTAGCTGAACCAGCCGGTAAGCAGCCAGATCAGCAGGACCGCCGCGCCGATGCCGGCAAGCAGCCGCCAGCGCAGCGAATGGATACGGCCCCGGTTGCGCAATCTCATCCGTTCTTGTCCGCCAGCTGGTAACCGAGTCCGCGTACCGTCTTGATGAAATCGGCCCCGAACTTCTTGCGCAGGTGGTGGATGTAGACCTCGACCGTATTGCTGCCGGCCTCGTCGCCCCAGGCGTAGAGGCTTTCCTCGAGCTGGCTGCGGCTCTTGATGTGGCCGGGCTGGCTGATCAGGGCGTGGAGGAGCGCGTATTCGCGGGCCGACAGCGGCACTTCCTGGCCATTGAAACTGACCCGCTTGCTCGCCGGGTCGAGGCTGACGCCGCAGTGTTCGAGCAGCGGCTGCGCCTTCCCGCCGGCGCGGCGGAGCAGGGCGCGGATGCGCGCCTGCAGTTCGCCGAGATCGAAGGGCTTGGTCAGGTAGTCGTCGGCGCCGTGGTCGAGGCCGGCGATCTTGTCTTCGGCGGTGTCGCGGGCGGTCAGCAGCAGCACCGGGGTCTGGTCGCCGCGCCCGCGCATCTCGCGCAGCACGGTCAGACCGTCCTTGCCCGGCAGGCCGAGGTCGAGGACGCAGGCATCGTAGCTGTGGTCGGCCAGGGCCAATAGCGCCTGCTTGCCGTCCGGCACCCAGTCGACGGCGTAGGCGGCGAGCATCAGCCCGGCGCGGATACCGTCGCCGAGCAAGGTGTCGTCTTCAACCAGCAACAGTCTCAATTAGCGTGCCTCTCCGGCAGTTTTCGCAAGCAGGGCGCGCGCCTCCTGGCGCCGGCCCTGATCGGCCAGCTCGCGTCCCGGGCGGGGCGGCGCAACCAGCGCTTTTTCCAGATAGCGGCGGCCTTCGGCAACGCGGTCCTGATCGATCAGATACTCGCCGTAAAAGAAATTCGGGTCAATCCCGTCCGGGTTGACGGCAAGCGACTTCTTGAACAGCGCCTCCGCCTTTTCCTTGTCGCCGAAGCCGAGCGGCCAGCGCGGTACCTTGGCGTAGAGCGTCGCCAGGCTGGTGTAAGCGGAGCCGTTGAGCGACTTCTCGTCGAGCTTCAGGCTTTCTTCGAGCAGCGCCCTGGCTTCCTTGGCCAGCGACAGGCCGCCGAGGCCACCGCGCACGCCGGCTTCGCTGGAGACGACGATGGCTTCCCAGATCAGCGCGGCAGCGAGGTTGGGGTTGTTGCGGGAAAGCTGTTTTGCCTGGGCGGCCAGGTCGCGGTAGAGGTCGGCTTGCCGGTCTTCCGGCTGGCGGTACTTGATTTCCGCCCAGCGATCCTGGATCGGGCGGATCAGTTCGTCGCCGGGGGCGGCATGAATCAGCGTCGCGCAACCGAGGCCGACGGCGAAAAGCAGGGATTTCAAACGGGACATGATGCCTCCTGTGTTCTGTTGAAGATCACGCCTTGGTGGCGTGTTGTTTGATCTTGGCGAGCTTGCCGCGCAGGCCCTGGTCGACGAGGCCGGGGGCGAAGCCGTTGAGCCAGGCGAAAAAGCGCTCCGGGAAGCCGATGTGGCCTTCGGCGACGTCGTTGGCGAGCATGGCGACGATGTGCCGGGCAACCAGTTCCGGGCTGTCGGTGGCGCTGCCCAGGGCGCGGTTCAGCGCGCGTACCGCCGGCGGGTTGATCGGCGTGTCGATGGCGCGCGGCGCAACATGGATGACGCGCACCGTGCTGTCGGCGAGTTCGCGCCGCAATGCCTGGGAAAAGCCGCGCAGCCCGGCCTTCGCCGCCGAATAGGCGGTGAAGCCGGCGAAGGGAACGCTGCCGAAGGTCGGGCGGAAGA
>DILW01000058.1 GCA_002425245.1 Betaproteobacteria bacterium UBA5582
ACAAGGTCAGCGGCGTCTTGCCGGCACCGCCGACGGTCAGATTGCCGACCACCACCACCGGCACCGGCAGCCGTTGCGGCCGTGCCTGCCGACGCCGCCGACCGGCAACCCCGGCAAAGAGCAGGTTGAACGGCCCCAGCAGCGGCAGCAGAAGCCACAACGCCGGCGTCAGCCGGCGTTGGAACCATTGTCGCTGCAACCAGCGGGCGAACATCAGTTGGCCGTCTGGGTGGCGAAGGAAATGTGCGGATAACCGGCCGACTGCGCCGCCTGCATGACATCGACCACGCTCTGGTGGGTGGCCTTGGCGTCGGCGTTGATCACGATCACCGGCTCCTTGCGCCCGCCCGCTGCCTTCTGCAGCGCCGCCGAAATGGCGTCGACATCGCTGCCGGACAGCGGCACCTTGTTCACCAGAATCTGTCCGCCGGCCGTCACCGCCACGTCGATTTCGTTCGGCTGCGCCTTCTGCTCGGCAGTCTCGGCCGTCGGCAGATTGATCTCCAGACCGGAGAACTTGGAATAGGTGGTCGTCAGCATCAGGAAGATGATGATCACCAGCAACACGTCGATCATCGGGATCAGGTTGATTTCCGGCTCTTCCCGGCCACGCCCGCGCTGAAAGTTCATCGCTTACTTCCGCTCGCCGTGCATCACTTCGACCAGACGCACCGCCTGCTGCTCCATCTCGACGACGAAGCCATCGACCAGGGCACGGAAATGGCGCCAGAAGATCATGCTCGGAATGGCGATGAAGATGCCGAAACCGGTGTTGTACAGGGCAATCGAAATCCCGTGCGCCAGTTGCTGCGGGCTGCCGGTACCCGGCGCCTGCGAACCGAAGATCTCGATCATCCCGACCACCGTGCCGAACAGGCCCATCAGCGGGCTGATCGAGGCAATGGTGCCAAGCGTGGTCAGGTAGCGGTTCAACTCATGCGCCACCGCCGAACCGGCTTCCTCGATCGACTCCTTCATCACCTCGCGCGAGCTGTGCACATTGCGCAGGCCGGTGGCCAGCACGCGGCCAAGCGGCGAATGCCGGTACAGTTCCTCGATCAGCTTGCTGTTGTCGCCACCGCGACGGAACTCGCCGACCGCCCGTTGCAGCAGGCCCGGCGGAACGATCTTGGCGCGACGCAAGGCCACCAGGCGTTCGATGATCAGGGCCACGGAGACGACCGAAGCCAGCAACAATGGCCAGATGGGCCAGCCGGCCGCTTTGACGATTTCAAACACGTGACGTTGTCCTTGAGGAGAATTTAGCCCGCAATTCTGCCTCCCCCTCGCCGCAGGGGCAAGCGCCACGATTTTCCGGGCCCGCCGACGCTTATCCCCAAAAGCTGTGGATAAGTCTGTGGAACAACTGTGCCCACTCCCCGCAAACCCGCGAAATACAAGGATTTCCCTTGCCCTGCCAAAAAACGAGGCATCAAATTAATATTCAACGAAATCAACAACTTGAAATCAAAGCCGAATGTCAAGCGTCTATCGCCAACGGCCAAGCCCGGTTAGAATCCGCCCATGCCCGACTCCGCGATCCCTGTCAATAACTCCGTCCTCAGCGTCAGTGCCCTCAACCGCCTGGTGCGCGACTGCCTCGAAGCCGCCTTTCCGCTCAGCTGGGTCGGCGGCGAAATCTCCAACCTGACCTACGCCGCCTCCGGCCACGTCTACTTCTCGCTCAAGGACAGCGCCGCCCAGGTCCGTTGCGTCATGTGGCGCAGCCGCGCGCAGACCCTCGGCTGGCGGCTGGAAAACGGCCAGAAGATCGAAGCCAGGGCGCTGGTCTCGTTTTACGAGCCACGCGGCGAATTCCAGCTCAACATCGAATCCCTCCGCCGCGCCGGCCAGGGCGACCTGTTCGAACGCTTCCTGCGGCTGAAGGCCCAGCTCGAACAGGAAGGCCTCTTCGACCCCGCCCGCAAACGCCCCCTGCCCGCCTTTCCCCGGCGCCTGGCCATCGTCACCAGCCCGCAGGCCGCCGCCCTGCGCGACGTGCTCAGCACCCTGCACCGGCGCGCCGCCCATGTCGCCATCAGCCTCTTCCCCACCCCGGTCCAGGGCGAGGGCGCCGGCCAGCGCATCGCCGCCGCCCTCGCCGCAGCCGCCGCCAGCGACTGCGATGCCATCATCCTCTGTCGCGGTGGCGGCAGCATCGAAGACCTCTGGGCCTTCAACGAAGAATGCGTCGCCCGCGCCATCGTCGCCAGCCGGCTGCCGGTGATCAGCGGCGTTGGCCACGAAACCGACTTCACCATCGCCGACTTCGCCGCCGACCACCGCGCCGCCACACCCACCGCCGCCGCCGAAATGGCCGCGCCGGAACGCCAGCAACTGCTCGCCCACCTGGCGCGCCAGCAACAACGCCTGCAGCAACTCACCCGGCGGCGCCTGGCCGACCGCCAGCAGACGCTGGACTGGCTGCGCAGCCGCCTGCTCCACCCGGCCGAGCGCATCCGGCGGCAACGCCAGGCCGTCGGCGAACTCGCCCGGCGCCTGCATCAGGCCGGCCAGTGGCAAGGCACGCGCCGACAGATGAAACTAAATGCCCTGGCTGCGAGTCTCAAGCAGCTGGACCCGCACGCCGTGCTCGCCCGCGGCTACGCGCTGGTCACCGGCCCCGACGGCCGCGCCCTGCGCGACAGCTCGGCAGCCGCCCCCGGCAGCCAGGTCGACATCCGGCTGGCGCGCGGCGCGCTCCAGGCAACTGTCGCGCAGGTTGTGGCCGCACCGGAAGCTGACTAGAATTTTTGCTTTACCCCGCCTCAAACCTCGATAACCAACGGAGAAAACAATGGAACACCAACTGCCCGCCCTGCCCTACGCCAAGGACGCCCTCGCCCCGCACATGTCGGCCGAGACCTTCGACTTCCACTACAGCAAGCACCACAACGCCTACGTGGTTAACCTGAACAACCTGATCAAGGGCACCGAATACGAAGCCCTCGACCTCGAAGCCATCGTCAAGAAGGCCCCGGCCGGCGGCATCTACAACAACGCCGCCCAGGTCTGGAACCACACCTTCTTCTGGAACTGCATGAAGCCGAACGGCGGCGGCGCCCCGAGCGGCGCCCTAGCCGCCGCCATCGACGCCAAGTGGGGCTCGCTGGACGCCTTCAAGGCCGCCTTCCAGGCCTCCGCCGTCGGCAACTTCGGCTCCGGCTGGACCTGGCTGGTGAAAAAGGCCGACGGCAGCGTCGACATCGTCAACATGGGCGCCGCCGGCACCCCGCTGACCACCGGCGACAAGGCCCTGCTCTGCGTCGACGTCTGGGAACACGCCTACTACATCGACTACCGCAACCTGCGCCCGAAGTTCGTCGAAACCTTCCTCAACAACCTGGTCAACTGGTCGTTCGCGGAAGCCAATTTCGCAGCCTGATCGCGGAATTTCAGGATAAAAACTCGTAAAACGAGTTTTAGAAAAAGGGAGCATTCAGCTCCCTTTTTTTCATTGCACAATCGCGTGATACTTCAGGGTCCTTCGCCAGTGCTTTTTCTACCTAGCCGATCGCCCAGATTACCTCGGGGAGGCTGCCCAGACCCCTTGCAAGTTATCGAAGCAGACATGACTTGGCTTCGAGGGGCCGACGCAAGTCCCGTATTAGAATCCGGAAATGATTAGCACTTTTCCGCTGCGCACGGCAGTGATCGAGATATCTCCGATAACCAGGGTGATCGGCGAATCATGAGAGCGTACGAACACGAAAATTTTGTAAACAGCAGCCTTTTGAGCAGCTTGCTTGAAAGCTCACCCGACGTCATCATTTTCGCGCTCGATCGTCACTACCGTTACCTCGTCTTCAATTCCAAGCATCGCGAAACGATGCGTGCCATTTGGGGAAAGGAGATTGCTGTCGGAACGAGCATGCTCGACGTCATCGGTAATGATGCCGACCGAGAAGCCGCCAAACGCTCTTTCGATCGCACCCTGATGGGAGAGCATTTCTCCACAGAGGAAGCCTACGGCGACGAGAAACTGGCGCGACTTTATTGGCGGATATTCTGGGCACCGATACGCAACGATGACGGAGATGTAATCGGGCTGACCTGTTTCAACATGGACATCACCGAGCATAAGCTGGCCGAAGCCGAACTCGACAACTACCGACACCACCTCGAACAACTGGTCGATACGCGCACCGCTGAACTTGTCATCGCAAAGGACGCCGCTGAAGCGGCCAACCGCGCCAAGAGCAGTTTCCTCGCCAACATGAGCCACGAACTCAGGACGCCGATGAACGGGATCATGGGCATGATAGACATGGCCAAGCGGCGCATGGCCGACGCCAAAGGGCTGGATCAGCTCGATAAAGCCAAACTCTCCGCCGAACGCCTTCTGGGCGTGCTCAACGACATTCTCGACATTTCCACGATCGAAGCCCAACGTCTGGTGCTCGAGAATATCCCCATGCAACTGGTATCCATCACAGAAAATCTCGTCGGAACCCTTGGTCACAAAGCGACAGACAAAGGGCTGCGCGTGAGAGTTGAAATACCGTCCGGGCTCGATAACCAGCAGTTTCAGGGCGATCCTCTGCGCCTCGGACAGATCCTCACGAACCTGGTGGGCAACGCCATCAAATTCACCGAGCACGGCGAAATCGTCTTGCGTGCCCGCCCGGTCAGGGAAACGGCCGAAGCCCTGCAAGTCCGCTTCGAAGTTTCCGACACCGGCGTTGGCATCGATGCGGAAGCGCAGACACGGCTGTTCCGCTCTTTTGAGCAGGCAGACAACAGCATGACCCGCAAATACGGTGGCGCCGGACTCGGGTTGGTGATCAGCAAGCATCTCGTTCAACTCATGGGCGGCGATATCGGTGTCGAGAGTACGCCGGGACAAGGCAGCACCTTCTGGTTTGTCGTTCCTTTGAAGAAACGCGCACCCAGCTCCACCTCGCTGACGCCCTCGTCGAGCAGGCCATCGGCTGAGTAGCAGGAGATGACGTCGGCGTTGCACAAAACATCGAGTCTCCCCAAATTTCCCCCACCCCCGCCTGCCCTTCCCCGCCCTGAGGTATGCTTTCAGCCTTGATGGCGCGTGGCGTACGGGGGATCGGGGTGAATCAGGATTCGATGATCGGGCTGCTGGGCGAACTGGTCTCGCATCCCAGCCAGGGCGGGGTGGATTCGCCCTTGCCGGTGCTGAACGTCATTTCCGCCTGGCTGGGCGCGCATGGCGTTGATCATCAATGGCTGCGCGGCGACGATGGGTCGCCGCTGGGCATCCACGGCGAGATTGCGGGGCGGGACGGCGGGCCGACCTACGTGCTCAATGCCTGCGCCGATACCGCCCCGTTCGGCGAGCTGGCTGCCTGGCGCCATCCGCCGGATCGGCCGACCGTCGAGGATGGCTGGTTGTATGGGCGCGGCAGCGCCGACAGCAAGGCCGGCATCGCGGTGTTCTGCCACATTCTTGCCGATCTGGCCGCCGGCCGCGAGTTTGCCGGCAGGCTCGGTTTCGTTTTCGACGCCGAGGAACATACCGGCGCCTTTGCGGGGATTCTCCGCTACATGGAGACGCGCGCCGGCACGCCGATTGCCGGCGTGATGATCGGCTATCCGGGCAACGAGCGCCTGGTCACCGGCGGCCGCGGTTTCCTGCGCGCCCGCCTGAATGTGCATGGGATCGGCGCCCACTCCGGCACCTCCGGCCGGGCCGGGATCAACGCCATTGAGCGGGCCGCGGCGCTGCTGCGGCTGCTCGC
>DILW01000043.1 GCA_002425245.1 Betaproteobacteria bacterium UBA5582
TGATGGGCGGTCCGGATTGGCGCAGGCGTCGACCACCAGGTCGGCGACACGGCGGTCGTAAAGCAGGGCGAGATGGCCGACCGGCGGCAGGTCGATGTTGTGGGCGCCGGGCAGCCGCTGGTGATCGGGTGGAAAGACGTAGTTGTCGCACGGGTTGCGGAAGGCAATGGTCGGCACCCCGGTTTTTTCCACCGCCATGTCGCGCAGCCACAGGGAGTCGGGGCGCATTTCGCGGGCGTTCTGGCCGTAGCCGAAGCGTGCCAGTTCAGTGCCGGCGTGTGGCGTGGCCAGGGTGATCAGGGCGGCGACACGTTCGTCGCGGCCGTGGCGGGCGAGGTAGGAGCGGCAGATCAGACCGCCCATGCTGTGCCCGACCAGGGTCAGCTTGTGGGCACCGGTTTCCCGGCAGACTTCTTCGATGCGCTCGCGCAGCTGCGGCACCAGGCGACCCATGCTGATGAACGGCGGGAACAGGCTCAGTGTGGCCACCGTGCAGCCGGCGGCTTGCAGACGGTGGCGCAGGCTTCGCCAGACGCCGCGGCTGCAGCCATAACCATGGACCAGGAGGACCACCCGCTGCCCGGGGACGAGCCGGTCGGGCGGCATGAACAGCTTTTCGCCAGGGATCAGCAGCAGGAAGGTGCGCAGGAAGGCCAGGTATTCGCTGACCACGATGCGCGGTCCCGGGCGTTGCCGGCGCTCCAGGTGACGGCGGGCGAGCAGCCAGGTGGCGCCGCTCTGCAGGGCGCGCACCAGCAGCAGGGCGAGTACCGCGGCAAGCAGCGCGGCGTTCGCGTCCAATCCGCCCGGCCCGCGGGCGAGCAGGTAATAGAGGGTCAGTTCGGCTGTCAGCCAGAGCAGCAGGATGACCGGTAACATGGTTCAGCCGACGGTTTCGCCAGGCGCCACCTTGGGCAGCCACAGGCAGTTGCCCTTGGATTCCTTGTCGATGGCGGCGAGCACAGCCTCGTGCGCGGCCCGTTCGTCATCGCTGGCACGCCGTACGCGCAGCGGCTTGCGCTGGCGCACCTGGCCGTCGGCGCCGAGCAGGGCGCGCGGCGCCTCCTCGGGTTCGATCATCAGCGCGTTCTGGCCGCGGGTCATGGCCAGGTAGACCTCGGCCAGCAGTTCGGTATCGAGCAGGGCGCCGTGCAGGGTGCGGCTGGAGTTGTCGATCTCGTAGCGTTCGCACAGCGCATCCAGGCTGTTGCGCTTGCCCGGATGCAGCTCCTTGGCTTCGCGCAGGGTGTCGATGACGCCGCTGCAGATCGTTTCGACCGGGACCCGGCCGAGCCGGTCGAGCTCGGCGTTGAGGAAGCCAAGGTCGAAGGGCGCGTTGTGGATGATCAACTGGGCGCCGTTGATGAATTCGAGGAACTCGTCGGCGATGTCGGCGAACTTCGGCTTGTCGGCCAGGAATTCGAGCGAGATGCCGTGCACCGCCTGGGCGCCGGCGTCGATTTCGCGCTCGGGATTGATGTACTTGTGCAGGTGATGCCCGGTCAGCCGCCGGTTGACCATCTCGATGCAGGCGACTTCGATGATGCGGTGGCCGTCGCGCGGGTTGAGGCCGGTGGTTTCGGTATCGAGGACAATCTGTCTCATGCCGTTTCCTTCAATTCGTCGATGCCGCGATTGGCCAGCGCGTCGGCGCGTTCGTTTTCCGGGTGGCCGGCGTGGCCCTTGACCCAGATCCATTCGAGCTGGTGGCGGCGCGCCTGTTCGTCGAGCTGCTGCCACAGGTCGGCGTTCTTGACCGGTTTCTTGTCGGCGGTCTTCCAGCCGTTGCGCTTCCAGCCGTGAATCCACTCGCTGATGCCCTTCAGCACGTATTGCGAGTCGCTATGCACGCGCGCCTTGACCGGGCGCTTCATGGCGTCGAGGGCGCGGATCACCGCCAGCAGTTCCATGCGGTTGTTGGTGGTGGCGGCTTCGCCGCCCCACAGTTCCTTCTCGTGACCGCCGGCGCGCAGGATGGCACCCCAGCCGCCGGGGCCGGGATTGCCGCGGCAGGCGCCGTCGGTGTAGATGTCGACGATTTCAGTCGCCATGTTGCTCCTTTTGCGCGACCGGACGCAGGGCTTTGGCGCGTACGGTCTTCTTGCGCCAGTTGGGGGTGATCAGGCGCATGCCGTGCACGCGCTTGACGGCGCGCAGCATATAGACGGCGCCGGAAAATTTCCACCAGCGGCGGCCGGCACTTTCGGTGAAGCCCCAGCGTTGCAGCCATTTCTGCTGTTCGCAGGGCGGCGCGTAGCAGCCGAAGCTGCCGCGGTCGACCTCGAAGCCGAGCAATTTGAGCCAGTCCTTGAGGCGGGTCGGCGACAGGTAGCTGCCGTTCCACGGAAAACCGCTGCCGGGGCGCGCCCGCCGCTTCAGGCCCCACAGCGACAGAGGATTGAAGCCGGTGACGATCAATTGCCCCTCGGGTATCAGGATGCGCTCGACTTCGCGCAGGATCTGGTGCGGGTCTTCGGCAAACTCCAGGACGTGCGGCAGTACCACCAGGTCGACGCTTTGCCCGGCAATCGGCAGGGCGGCGGGCAAGCAGGTGACGGCAACCGGCTGGCCGCTGCCGATGCGGATGCGCAGCGCCATCCGGTTGGCGCGCAGCAAGTCGCATTGGGGCAGGCCGATCTGCAGGGCGTTGAAGCCGAAGATGTCGGGAACGGTCTCGTCGATCCGGGCGATTTCCCAGTCGAGGACATAACGCCCCTGGGGTGACGCCAGCCAGGCGTCGAGGTCTCGATTTGACATCCGGGCCTGCTGGTTCGATAGTTCCCGCATGTTCGAAATCTCGCTCATTCCCGCTTTCAAGGACAATTACATCTGGCTGCTCCGCCGGGGCCGCCAGGCCTTCGTTGTCGATCCGGGCGACGCGGCGCCGGTTTTGCAACGACTCGCGGCCGATGACCTGGAGCTCGCCGGCATCCTGATCACCCATCATCACGCCGATCACCAGGGCGGCATTGCCGGGCTTCTGGCACATCGGGCATGCGACGTATTCGCACCGGCCGAAGAGTCTATCACAGGGCGGACTCACCCCCTGCGCGGTGGCGAACGTCTTGAATTGCTGGGCGTTGCCGTCGAGGTGCTGGCCGTTCCCGGGCACACCCTGGGGCATCTCGCCTACCTGGCGCCGGGCGCGCTGTTCTGCGGCGACACCCTGTTCGGCGCCGGTTGCGGGCGATTGTTCGAGGGAACGCCAGCGCAGATGAGCGCTTCGCTGGAGCGTATTGCGGCGCTGCCGGACGCTACCCGGATCTACTGTGCGCACGAATACACCCAGATGAACCTGCCTTTCGCGCAGGCAGTGGAACCGGACAATCCGGACATTGCCGCGCGCATCCAGCGGGTGGCGGCGGCGCGGGTGGCAGGGCAGGCGACGGTGCCGCTGACCCTGGGCGAGGAGCAGCTGAGCAACCCCTTCCTGCGTTGCCGCGAGCCGGCGGTGATTGCATCCGCGCAGGCGAACGGTGCGCGGGATGCAAGCCCGGTCGAGGTGTTTGCCGCCCTGCGTGCCTGGCGCAACGTTTTCTAGCGGCGCTGCTGGATCCGATTGGCGGTTCGCTTGAGGGCGTCGAGCACCCGCGCGGCGTTGAAGGGCTTGACGATGAAGCCGCTGGCGCCGTTGGCGATTGCGTCCTGGACGGTTTCCGGTTCGGCGCTGCTGGTGATCATGATGAACTCGGTCTCCGGCATGTTCTGCCTGATTTCGGCCATCGCCTCCAGCCCGTTTTTCTCCGGCATGAGGATGTCCATGCAGACGATGTCGGGGCTCAGGCGCTCGACCACCTCGACCGCCTGGGCGCCGTTGCGGGCTTCGCCGATCACTTCGTAAGCTTCGCCGCGGAGGATGCTGCGCAGGATGGCACGCATCATGTCGTTGTCGTCGACGATGACGATGCTCAGGCGTTTATTGCTCATTTGTTCACTGTGCTAGTAGCAGTTGGCGCGGAAAAATAACAGCGCAACCAGAGAGATGCCGATCGCGCAAGCCGCCCAAAATATCGCCCAGCGCATGGCCAGAGCAGCGTTGCGGTGGGCACCGCGCTGGCGCGCCTGGAAGAGTCGCTGGACTTCGCCGATGGTGAGTACTGCGCTCAGGGCAAAGAAGATCATGCCGGAGAACATGGCGATGATCAGCCCGTTATCCATCTTCCGGCAACCGCCACTGGTGACGCGCAGGTAGGAGAGAATGGTATCGGTGCGGAAGGCGTAGCCGGCAACCAGATAGGTCAGGCCACCAAAAACCGCGATCAACAGGATCGTCAGCCGGGTCTGGCCTTGCTGCAATTGCGCCCAGCGGTTACTGATATAGTCGATAATCCGCTTCGCGAATCGCTGTTTAGCCACTTTACGCCTGCGTTTGCCAAAGTAAACGAGAAACTCACGTCAAGGTTACCATGTCCATGGATTCACAGGTGATATTGTCAAAAGTGTCATCGATCAAAAACCAGCTTGCCCGACCGGCTTGCCGGCGCTGGGGGCTGCGCTTATTGTGGGCTTTCCTTGCCCTGCTGGCGTTGGCTTTCCTGGTCGCGCCGCCGGTGGTGGAATCGGTGCTGGAAAAGCAGCTCAGCCAGTATCTGCAGCGCACGGTTTCGATCGACAAGCTGACCATCAATCCGCTACGGCTGTCGGCCACCGTTGGTGGTCTGAGTGTGGTGCATGAGGGTAAGGAGCAGGCTGGTTTCGACGAACTGCGGGTGAATCTGTCGTCGGCCTCGCTGTTCAAGCTGGCACTGGTGGTCGATGAGATCCGGCTCGACGGTTTGCGTCTTGCCGTCGCCAGGACGAGCGAGGGCAGCTACGATATTTCCGACTTGCTTGACCGCTGGCTGCAGCCAGACGAGGAGGATTCCGGCACGCCACGTTTCTCGCTGAACAACATCGAAGTGGTTGGTGCCCGCCTCAGCTTCGCCGATCTGCCGCGCGAACGCGAATTTGTCGTCAGCGACCTCAATGTGGCCTTGCCTTTCCTGTCCAGTCTGCCCTACCAGGCCGAAATTCTGGTCCAGCCAATGCTTTCGGCCAACGTCAATGGCTCGACCTTTCACCTCGACGGCACCACCACGCCCTTTGCCGATGGCCGCGAGAGCGAGATCCGGCTCGATCTCACCGACTTCGACCTGAGCACCCTGCAACCTTACCTGCCGGCCGCCGTGCCGGTGAAGATCGCCGCCGCTCGCCTCAATACACAGCTCAAGGCGCTGTTCCGGGAAATGCCCGGCGGGGAGAACTCGCTGCTTCTCGTCGGCGACACCCGCTTGTCCGACGTACAACTGCAGCAGCCCGGCGGGCAGCCGCTGGTCGGCTGGAAATCGCTGGCAGTGGCGGTCGAGCAGGTCGACCCCTTCAAGCGCAAGATCGACCTGCGCCGGGTGGTGCTTGATGGTTTGGCGCTCGATCTGGCGGTGAGTCGCCAGGGCGAACTGAATCTCTTGAAGCTCGCCGGCACGCCAGGTGGTGCATCGACGCCCGCGCCGCCGCCGGTGCACTGGTCGGTGGGCGGTTTCGAGCTCAACGATGGCCGTATCGGCTGGTCGGATGCCTCGGGCAGCGAACCGGTACGCGGTGAGTTGCGCGGCTTGCGGGCGCGTGTCGGGCCGGTGGATGCACAGCTGAAGCGCGTCGAAATTGCCGAATTCGGTGCCCAGGTCGATTTCGGCGAGCAACTGCAGGTGGCCGGGCTCGACCTCAAGGCGGTGCAGGTCGACGTGGCCGGACGGCGGATCGACATCGGCGAACTGAACAACGCCGGAACGCGAGTGGCGCTGCGCCGCGAGGCCGGCGGGCAGCTCGCCTGGCTGACTCCGCCGCAGCTGAAATCCTCCGCCAAGGCGGCGGAAGCCGCGGCGCCGGCCTGGCGGGCGCGGGTAGCGAAGCTGGCGGTGGATGACCTCCAGTTGCAGTTCGAGGATCGCTCGGTACAGCCGGTGGCGGTGCAGCGGATAGACGGACTCAGCCTGCGCGGCGAGGGGTTGGGCAACATTCCCGACGAAAAGGGCCGCGTTACGCTGGAAGCGGCGATCAACAAGCAGGGGCGGCTGGCGATTCAGGGCGATGTGCAACTCGAACCGCTGGCGGCGAGCTTGCGGATCGACAGCAAGGCGATTCCGCTGGCTTCGCTGCAGGGCTATTCGGGGCAGTATCTGAATGTGCAACTGCAGCGCGGCCAGTTTTCCGCCGACGGCGAGGCGAATTTGCGTCTGGACAAGGGCAAGTTGCTCGCCGGCTACAAGGGCTCGGCGACCCTGGGCAACCTGCTGCTGGTCGATCCGGAAAACAAGAGCGACTTCCTCAAGTGGAAATCGCTGTACGTCGGCGGCATCGATTTCCGCCTTGAGCCGATGCGTGTCGACATCCGCGAGATCGCCCTCAGCGACTTCTATTCGCGCCTGATCCTCAGTCAGGAGGGCCGGCTCAACCTGGCCGACATGGTGCGCCAGCCGGCCACGACTGAAACACCACCGGCTACCGCCGAACGGGCACCGCTGCCGCTGAGCATTGCCCGGGTGACGCTGAACAACGGGGTGGTGAATTTCACCGACCGCTTCGTCCGCCCGAACTACACCGTCGACGTCGGCAAGCTCGGTGGCCGGGTTACCGGCCTGTCTTCGGTCGACGGCACGGTGGCCGAAATGGAGTTGCGCGGCAATTACGGCGTGTCGGCCCCGGTGCTGATCAAGGCCCGGCTCAATCCGCTGGCGGCCAAGTCCTTCCTCGATCTCCAGGCCGAGGTCAAGGGCGTCGATCTGACCGGCTTTTCACCCTATTCGGGCAAATATGCCGGCTATCTGATCGACAAGGGCAAGCTGTCGCTCAACCTGGCCTACAAGCTTGAAAACCAGCAACTGACCGCCGACAACCGCCTGTTCCTCGACCAGCTGACCCTGGGCGAACGGGTCGATAGTCCGGATGCCACCAGTCTGCCGGTCAACCTGGCGCTCGCCCTGTTGCGCAACAACCGCGGCGAGATCGACATCAACCTGCCGATTTCCGGGTCGCTCGACGATCCGCAGTTTTCGCTCGGCGGCGTCATCATCAAGGTCATCGTCAACCTCTTCGTCAAGGCCGTGACGTCGCCATTTGCCCTGATCGGTTCGATGTTCGGCGGTGGTGAGGAACTGTCCACCCTGGCCTTTGCGCCCGGCCAGGCGGTGTTTGATGCAGAGGCGGTGAAGAAGCTGGAAACACTGGCGCGGGCGCTACGTGAGCGTACTGCCCTGAAGCTGGAGATCACCGGTCACGCCGATCCGGAAACTGATCGAGAGGGCCTGAAGCGGCGTGCCATCACTCAGGCCATGCAGCGCGAGAAGCTGGCCGATCTGCGCAAGCAGGGCAAGGACGTGGATGTTGCCCGCATCGAGGTGGCCGAGTACCCGCTCTATCTGGCCCGCGTGTACAAAGCAGCCAAATTCCCCAAGCCGCGGAACTTCGTTGGCATGCAGAAGGATCTGCCGGTGGCCGAGATGGAGAAACTGCTCTTGGCCAATCTGCCGGCCACCGACGACGACCTGCGCCAGCTGGCGCGCGAGCGGGCCGAACAGGTTCAGGCCTGGCTGCTCGATCCGGGCGGGGTGGACATTGGCCAGTTGTTCCTGGTGCCGCCGAAGGCGGAATCGGCAGCGCCCGGTGGCCGCGTGGACTTTTCCCTGAGGTGAGTCGGTGAGCGAGGCCATGGCGCTGGTGCTGCCGATTGCACTCATGGTGCTGATCCTGCTGCAGGTGGTGATCCTGTGGCGGAGCACCCGTCCGCCCGAGCCGTCGCCGGCTCTGGGCGAGCTGCGCGATAGCCTGGAGCGCGCTATGGCCCGGCTGGAGCGCGAACTGCGCGAGGAAATGGCGCGTGGCCGGCGCGAGGATGCCGAGGAATCCTTCCGTGACCGCGAGGAGCGGGCCCAGTCGGCCAGCCTGCTCGGGCAGGCGGTAAGCACCCAGATGGGCCTGCTCGGTACTTTGCAGGCCGAGCGTCTGGAAGCCTTTGCCCGTGAACTGAACCGCTTTTCGCTGGGCCTGGACGAACGTTTCGAACGCCTGCGCAACGGCGTCGAAAGTCGCCTCGGCGCGATGCAGGCGGACAACGCCGGCAAGCTGGAGGAAATGCGCCGTACCGTAGACGAGAAACTGCACGCGACGCTGGAACAACGCCTCGGCGAATCCTTCAAGCTGGTCAGCGACCGCCTGGAGCAGGTCCATCGCGGACTGGGCGAGATGCACAGTCTGGCGGTCGGCGTCGGCGACCTCAAGCGCGTGCTCAACAACGTCAAGACCCGTGGCAGCTGGGGCGAGGTGCAACTGGCGGCGCTCCTCGACCAATTGCTGACCCGCAGCCAGTACGCCGCCAACGTGGCCACCCGGCCGGGCAGCAACGAACGCGTCGATTTCGCCATCCGCCTGCCCGGGCGGGACGATGCCGAGGTCGTCTGGTTGCCGGTCGATGCCAAGTTCCCGATCGAGGATTACCAGCGTCTGATCGACGCTGTCGATCCGGAAGCCGTCGAAGCGGCCGCGAAAGCCATCGAAATCCGGCTCAAGCTGGAGGCCCGCAGCATTCGCGACAAGTACGTGGCGCCGCCGCACACCACCGATTTTGCGCTCCTCTACTTGCCGGTCGAGGGCCTCTACGCCGAAGCCCTGCGCCGCCCGGGGCTGGCCGAACTGCTGCAGCGCGACTACCGGGTCAGCCTGGCTGGCCCGACCACGCTGGCCGCCTTGCTCAACAGCCTGCAGATGGGTTTCCGAACCCTGGCCATCGAACAACGCTCGGCCGAAGTCTGGGCCGTGCTCGGCGCGGTAAAGACCGAATTCGGCAAGTTCGGCGAAGCCCTGGCGCACACCCGCAAGAAGCTGGAAGAAGCCAGCAACAGCATCGTCCGCGCCGAAACGCGGACGCGCCAGTTGTCGAGAAAACTGAAGGACGTCGAGGCATTGCCGGCTGCCGACGCAGAAAAACTGATTGGAGTAGAAACGGATGGCGACGAGCGCTGAACTGGAGAAGGCCTATCGGGCGACCACTTACCGGGTTTTCCTGCCGGGCGGCAGTTTCGAGCTGCGCATCGACCAGGCCAGCCCGGGGCTGGCCGAGTGGTTGGCCGGGCGCGGCGAGGTCAATTTTGCCATCATCACGGCCTGCAATCCGGGCGGCGAGAAATCCGATCCAGGGCGAAACGCCGAGCGCCAGTCGGCGCTCGAATGCGATCTGCTGGATGGAAACTACGAGCCCTATGCGGCGGAGAACGTCGCCGATGCGGGCGATTGGCCGGTTGAGGAAAGCTGCTTCGTGCCCGGCATCGAGCTTGAGGATGCGCTGGCACTGGCCGAGGATTACGGCCAGAACGCCATCGTCTGCGGCGGAGCGGACGGCGTTCCGCGCCTGGCCTGGGTCGAGGATCAGCCGGAGTGAGCGGTTCTGCCCGCCAGGCGGCGGGGCGGGCTTACCAGAGCTGCCACCAGGGCGTCTTGCGTTCCAGGCCGAGCGCGTAGAACTGGCTCTGCGGGAAATTCTTGCGCAGGATGCGATCGGCGTCGTCGCGCAGTTCGGTCATGCCCAGCTTGTCGTAAGCCACGTAGAGGATGTACAGGGCTTCCTCGATGGCCGGCGCCTGCGGGTAGGTCTCCAGCGCCGTCTGCGCGCGGTTGGCGGCGGCGATGTAGGCGCCGCGCCGCATGTAGTAGCGGGCGACGTGCACTTCCAGGGAAGCCAGGGCGTTGACCAGGTAGTTCATGCGCTTGACCGAGTCGTCCGCGTACTTGCTCTTGGGGAAACGCTCGATCAGTTCCTTGAACGATTCAAAAGCCTCGCGCGCCGCCTTGGGATCGCGCTCGGTCAGGTCCTGGTTGCTCAGGTGGCCGATCAGGCCGAGGTCCTCGTTGAAGTTGACCAGGCCTTTCAGGTAGTAGGCGTAATCGACGGCCGGGTGATTGGGGTGCAGCTTGATGAAGCGGTCGGCCGCGGCCAGCGCCGATCCAGACTCGCCGGACTTCCAATAGACGTAGGCCAGTTCCAGTTGCGCCTGCTGGGCGAAGCGACCGTAGGGGTAACGGGCTTCAAGCTTTTCCAGCATTTTCACTGCCGTATCCCAGGCGCCTTCGCCTTGTGCTTCCTTGGCCGCCGAGTAGAGGCGACCGGCAGACCAGCCGGCGGTTTCGTCGTTTTCGGCGGGCAGGTTGCTGCACCCGGCCATGACCAGGAGCGCCAGGACGGCAAGCAGCGAGCGCAAGGGGGCGGAGAACGGGAGGAATGCGGGTAAACTGCGCATCATGAACGATCCTTATGAAAACTCGGGCGATTATAGCCCAAGCGAGCCGCTCCAACTGAGGGTTCCTGACGACAACGCAGGTCGCCGGCTCGATCAGGCCCTGGCCGGGCTTTTACCCCAACACTCGCGCAACCGCCTGCAGTCCTGGATACGCGACGGTCATGTCGAAATCGATGGCGATGTCGTATGTGAGCCCAAACGCAAGGTGCTGGGCGGCGAGACCATTCTCGTTGCACTGCCCGATGAGGCGGCGAATGTCGAACAGGCGGAGGACATTCCACTCACCGTGGTGTTCGAGGACGAAACCCTGCTGGTCATCAACAAACCGGCCGGGCTGGTCGTCCATCCCGGCAGCGGCAACTGGAACGGCACCTTGATGAACGCCTTGCTGCACCACGTGCCGGGCATCGCCGAAGTGCCGCGGGCTGGGATCGTGCACCGCCTGGACAAGGACACCAGCGGCCTGCTGGTCGTCGCCAAGACGCTCGAGGCGCAGACGGATCTGGTGCGGCAGTTGCAGGCGCGTACCGTCAAGCGCCAGTACCTGGCGCTGGCCGCCGGTCAGATCCGCCGCGACGGTGGCGTCGATTCGCCGATCGGCCGGCATCCGGTCAATCGCATCAAGATGGCCGTGGTGCCGGAAAGCCGCGGCGGCAAGCCGGCGCTGACCTGGTACCGGCGGCTGGAACTGTTCGCCCACTGCACCCTGGTCGAATGCGCGCTGGAGACCGGGCGTACCCACCAGATTCGTGTGCACATGGCGTCGATCGGCCATCCGCTGGTCGGCGACCCGGTCTATGGCAAGCACGATCCGCGGTTGCCGCCGTTCCGGCGCCAGGCCCTGCACGCAACCCGGCTCGGCCTGGTGCACCCGCTCAGCGGGCGCCAGATGCAATGGGAAGTGCCGATGCCCGAGGACATGCGCGAACTGCTGGAGACCCTGCGTCATGGCTGAATTCCTGATTCCCGAGTGGCCGGCGCCGGATAATGTGCGGGCGCTGCAGACCCTGCGCCATGGCGGCTGCAGTCCGGCACCCTGGGACAGTCTGAATCTCGGCGATCATGTCGGCGACGACAATCAGCGCGTGATGGCCAATCGTGCCCGCTTGCGTGCTTCCTTGCCCGCCGAGCCGTGCTGGTTGCAGCAGGTTCATGGCGTCGACGTGGTCGATGCCGCCAGCGCCGCCCTGGGCACTGCGGCCGATGCTGCTTATGCCCGTGTCCCGGGCACTGTTTGCGCGGTGATGACCGCCGATTGCCTGCCGGTGCTGTTCTGCGATCGCGCCGGGACCGTGGCGGCGGCGGCGCATGCCGGCTGGCGCGGCCTGCTTGCCGGCGTGCTCGAACAGACCCTGGCCACCATGGGCTGCCCGGCCGGGACGATACTGGCCTGGTTGGGGCCGGCCATCGGGCCCGATCATTTCGAAGTCGGCGACGAAGTGCGCAGTGCCTTCATCGCCCGCAATGCCGAGGCTGCCGGGGCGTTTCGCGCAGCCGGCGGGGGCAAGTGGCTGGCCGATCTATATACGCTGGCCCGGCTGCGCCTGAGTATTGCCGGAGTCGCCGGGATTTACGGCGGCGGCGGGTGCACCTTCGCCGAGCACGAGCGCTTCTTCTCCTATCGGCGCGATGGCGTCACCGGACGTCAGGCCAGCCTGATCTGGCTGAGTTGAGCGGGCGAGCTGTGCCTCCCGATAGGCACGGCGCTGGCGACGCACCTTGCTGCCGCTCATCCACAACAGAATCCCGCAGGGAAGCAGCCCGTAGAAGGTGAAGGAGACAATGCCGCCGACCAGGCTGGCTTCGTTGACGGCGATCAGGATGGTGACGTAGAGCCACCCGATAGCGATGATGTACATGCGGTAATTATGCATTGACAGTGTCCGGATGGGTATGGAGAATCCAGAAGCTGCAGCCCAAGACAACCAGCGAGAATACTTTCCATGGCGCAAGGATCGGACAATAACGAGGCTTTTCTGGGTTCTGCCATGCAGTTCATGCAGGCGGGACAGACCATGGCCCAGCAGTTCATGGATTACCTCGGCAAGAATGCCCAGTCGCTTGGCAATCCACCGCCGCAAGCCGATCCGCAGGCGCTGACCGCCCTGCAGAAACACTACATGGATCAGCAGATGTCGCTGTGGCGGGCGGTGCTCGAAAAACAGAAAGGCGTCGATCAAGGCTTCAAGGTCGATCCCGAGCCCGGCGACCGCCGCTTCAACGCGCCTGTCTGGCGCGAGAGTCCGATCTACGACTACCTGCACCAGGCCTACCTGCTCAATGTCCGTTACCTGAAGGATCTAGTCGAGGTTCTGCCGGCACAGGACGACAAGGCGCGCGAGAAGATGCGCTTCCTGGCCCGTCAGGTGGCCGATGCGCTGGCGCCGACCAATTTTGCCGCGACCAACCCCGAATTCATTCAGCTGGCCCTGGAAACCCAGGGGCAGAGCATCACCGACGGCATCAACAACCTGCTCAAGGATTTCGAGAAGGGCCGCATCTCGATGACCGACGAATCGGTGTTCGAGGTCGGCAAGAACATCGCGACCACTGAAGGTGCGGTTGTCTATGAAAACGACGTGATGCAACTGATCCAGTACGCGCCGCTGACGCCCAAGGTCGGCACGCGGCCGCTGCTGGTGGTGCCGCCGTGCATCAACAAGTTCTACATCATGGACCTGCAGCCGGACAATTCGCTGATCCGCTTCATGGTCGAGCAGGGTAATACGGTGTTCCTCGTCTCCTGGCGCAATCCGATGGAAGCACAGGGGCATCTGGGCTGGGACGATTACCTCGAACAGGGGCCGCTGGCGGCGATTTCGGTGGTCCGCGAAATCACCCGGGTCAAGCAGATCAATGCGCTCGGTTTCTGTGTCGGTGGCACCATCCTCACCTCGGCACTGGCTGTGCTCAAGGCGCGCGGCGAGGATTGCGTCGCTTCGCTGACCTTGCTGACCACGCTGCTCGATTTTTCCGATACCGGGGAGATCGGCCTGTTCATCGACGAGCAGGGCGTTGCCGCGCGTGAGGCGACAATCGGCAAGGGCGGTTTGCTGCCCGCCCGCGACCTGCAGAACACCTTTTCCTTCCTGCGCGCCAACGACCTGGTCTGGAACTACGTCCAGAACAACTATCTCAAGGGCCAGAAGCCGCAGGCTTTCGACCTGCTCTACTGGAACTCCGATTCGACCAACCTGCCGGGACCTTTCGCCTGCTGGTACATGCGCAACATGTACCTGGAAAACAGCCTGCGCGTTCCCGGCAAGCTGAGCATGTGCGGCGAACAGGTCGATCTCGGCAAGCTCGACATGCCGGTCTATCTGCTGGCGACGCGCGAGGATCACATCGTCCCCTGGCAGTCGGCCTATCAGAGCACGCGCATACTTGGCGGCAAGCTGCGTTTCGTCCTCGGCGCCTCCGGGCATATCGCCGGCGTGATCAATCCGGCAAGCAAGAACAAGCGCAGTTTCTGGATCAATGATGATGTGAAGCCCGAGGCTGAAGGCTGGCTGGCCGCAGCAACGGAAATGAAGGGCAGTTGGTGGCTCGACTGGGCCACCTGGATGCAGGAGCACTGTGGGGAACAGCGCGCCGCGCGCAAGATCGGCAATACCAAATACAAAGCCATCGAGCCGGCACCGGGCCGTTACGTCAGGGAACGTGCGGTCTGATTCCAATAATCCATGGAGGAGCGGAAAATGTTGCGAGTTGCACTGATTACCGGCGGCATGGGCGGCCTGGGTGAGGCTATCTGCATCAAGATGGCGGCGCTTGGCTACAAGGTGGTCACCACCTATTCGCCCGGCAACACCAAGGCCGAAGAATGGCTGAAGAACATGAACAATATGGGTTACGGCTTCAAGGCCTTTCCCTGCGACGTCACCGATTTCGATTCGGCCAAGGCCTGCGTCGAGACGGTGACCCGCGAAGTCGGGCCGATCGACGTGCTGGTCAATAACGCCGGCATCACCCGCGACATGACCTTCAAGAAGATGACGAAGGCCGACTGGGACGCCGTCATCCGCACCAACCTCGATTCCGTCTTCAACATGACCAAACAGGTCATGGACGGCATGGTCGAGCGCAAGTGGGGACGCGTCATCAACGTCGCCTCGGTCAATGGCCAGAAGGGTGCCTTCGGCCAAACCAACTACTCGGCCGCCAAGGCCGGCATGCACGGCTTCACCAAGGCGCTGGCGCTTGAAGTTGCCCGCCAGGGCGTCACCGTGAACACCATCTCGCCGGGCTACATCGGCACCAAGATGGTCACCGCGATCCCGCAGGATATCCTCGATTCGAAGATCCTGCCGCAGATTCCGGTCAGCCGCCTGGGCAAGCCCGAAGAAATCGCCGGCCTGGTCGCCTATCTCGCTTCCGACGAAGCGGCGTTCGTGACCGGGGCCAACATTTCCATCAACGGCGGTCAGCACATGTACTGACCGGCGTTTTATTTACCCCGCGCTTTTATCAACAAGGAAGGAATAATTATGACGCAACGTGTCGCTCTCGTTACCGGTGCCATGGGTGGTCTGGGTACCGCCATCTGCCAGGAACTGGCCAAGGCCGGTCACAAGGTGGTTGCCTCCTATCACCCGCAGTTCGACAACAAGGACGCCTGGCTGGCCGATATGTCTGCTGCCGGTTTCAATGATTTCGTCTGTGTCGCCGGCGACGTGTCCGTCCTCGAAGACTGCCAGAAGATGGTTGCCGAGGCTGAAGCCGCCTGCGGTCAGGTCGACATCCTGATCAACAACGCCGGCATCACCCGCGACCGCATGTTCGCCAAGATGGAGAAGGATGGCTGGGATGCCGTCATCGCCACCAACCTGACCTCGCTGTTCAACATGACCAAGCAGGTTTCCGCCAAGATGGCCGAACGCGGCTGGGGTCGCATCATCAACATCTCGTCGGTCAACGGCGTCAAGGGCCAGGCCGGCCAGACCAACTACTCGGCTGCCAAGGCCGGCGTCATCGGCTTCACCAAGGCACTGGCCGCCGAACTGGCTGCCAAGGGCGTGACCGTGAACGCTATCGCCCCGGGCTATGTGGCAACCAAGATGGTCATGGCGATCAAGCCGGAAGTTCTGCAGACCATCGTCGACTCCGTGCCGATGAAGCGTCTGGCCAAGCCGGAAGAAATCGGTTACGCCTGCGCCTACCTGTCGAACGATCTGTCCGGTTTCACCACCGGCGCCACGATCAACATCAACGGCGGTCTGTACTACCAGTAATCCGGCATCGCCGGGTACGGAACCAGAAAAAGCCCGGTTTTCCGGGCTTTTTCTTTGACGGTTCTTGTGCGAGCTATTTGCGCGTTGCCTTTACCGGTTTGCCTTTGCCGCCGCGGTTGCCGCGGCAGTTGTCCAGGCGTTCGCCCTTGAGTTTGCCGGCGACGCCGTCGACCACCGGCTCGATCGCCTCCAGCGCCGTCTTGCCGGGCGCCGCGTCGATCAGCTTGAGACCGCGTCCTTTGCCGAGCAGGCGGAGTTCCTCGAGCGGGAAGACCAGGGCGCGGCCGTCCTTGGTAAACACCGCGATGTCGCCGTCGGCCGGGGCGGGCTGGAAGATGGCCGGGGCTTCGCCGTCGTCGAGGGTCAGGAAGGCCTTGCCGGCCTTGCCGCGCGACAGCAGGTCCTCGCCCTTGACGCGGAAGCCGTAGCCGCCTTCGCCGGCCACCAGGTAGGTCTTGTCGGCCGAGACGGCGAGGGCGAGCACCAGCTTGCCGCCGTCCTGGAAGTCGGCGAGCGAGGTGGCGGGAACGCCGTCGCCTTTGCCGCCGGGCAGGTCGGCGGCGGGGATCGAGTAGGCGCGGCCGCGCGTGTCGAGCAGGATCAGGTGGTCGACGGTGCGGCAGGGCAGGCAGGCGAGCAGGCTGTCGCCGGAGCGGAAAGTCAGTTGCGCCGGATCGATGTTGTGGCCGCTGCGCGAGCGCAGCCAGCCGTGCCGGGAGACGATCAGCGTGGTCGGCTCGTCGGGGATCGAGACGTTCTTGGCGTCGGACAGGGTGACCCGTTCGGCGGCTTCGATCAGGGTGCGGCGGTCGTCGCCGTATTTCTTCGCATCGGCGTCGATCTCGGCGGCAACGCAGTCGCGCAGCGCGCTTTCCGAGTCGAGCAGCTTGTTGAGGCCGGCAGCTTCCTCGCGCAGTTTGGCGAGTTCTTCGCCAATCTTGATGCCTTCCAGGCGGGCCAGCTGGCGCAGGCGGATTTCAAGAATGTCCTCGGCCTGGATCTCGGACAGCTTGAAGGCGGCGATCAGGTCGGCCTTGGGGTCGTCCGATTCGCGGATCACCTTGATCACCCGGTCGATGTCGAGCAGGATCGCCTGCCGCCCTTCGAGGATGTGGATGCGCCGTTCGGCGGCGGCCAGCCGGTGGCGGGTGCGCCGCTCGACGGTGCTCAGCCGGAAGCGGCACCATTCGGCGATCATGTCGTAGAGCGTGCCCTGGCGCGGCGCGCCGGTCAGGCCGAGCAGCGTCAGGTTGATCGAGGCGTTGGTTTCCAGGCTGGTGTGGGCGAGCAGCAGGCGGACCAGGTCGTCCTGGCCCTGGCGCGAGCTGGCCGGTTCGATGACCAGGCGAACATCGTGCTCCTTGCCCGATTCGTCGCGCACGCCGCTTTCGCCGATGGCGGACAGGAAGGCCGCTTTCAGGTTGAGTTGTTCCGGGGTGAATACCTTCTTGCCGGCCTTTTCCTTGGCTACCGGGTTGGAGCAGGCTTCGATCTCGGACATCACGGTGGCGGTGGATACGCCGGGCGGCAGTTCGGTGACGACCAGGCGCCACTGGCCGCGCGCCAGCGCTTCGATCTTCCACTTGGCGCGCACGCGCAGGCTACCGCGGCCGCTTTTATAGGCGGCGGCGATTTCCTCGGGGCTCGAGATGATCTGCGCGCCGCCCGGATAGTCGGGGCCGGGCACCAGGCGCAGGACTTCGTCCTCGCTGGTTTGCGGGTCGCGGATCAGCGCGGCGGCGGCGGCGGCGACTTCGCGCAGGTTGTGGGCGGGGATTTCGGTGGCCATGCCGACGGCGATGCCGGAAGCGCCGTTCAACAGGCAGAAGGGCAGGCGCGCCGGCAGCAGGCAGGGTTCGTCGTTGACGCCGTCGTAATTCGGCTTCCAGTCGACGGTGCCTTCGTCGAGTTCGCCGAGCAGCAGTTCGGCGATCGGCGTCAGCCGTGCTTCTGTATAACGCATGGCGGCGGCGTTGTCGCCGTCGCGCGAGCCGAA
>DILW01000078.1 GCA_002425245.1 Betaproteobacteria bacterium UBA5582
AGCAGGACCCGGCCTACACCTACGTCTCCGCCCGCCTGCTGCTGCACACGATCCGGCGCGAGGTGCTGGGCGAGGAAGTGGCCCACGCGCAGATGACCACCCGCTACGCCGAGTACTTCCCGCTCTTCGTGCAGCAGGGCATCCGTGCGCACCTCCTCGACGAGAAGCTCGGCACCTACGACCTCGCGCGACTGGGCGCGGCCCTCAAGCACGAGCGCGACTTCCAGTTCGACTACCTCGGCCTGCAGACCCTGTACGACCGCTACTTCCTGCACATCCACGACAAGCGCATCGAGCTGCCCCAGGCGTTCTTCATGCGCGTGGCCATGGGCCTTGCGCTGAACGAGGTGAATCGTGAGGAGCGCGCGATCGAGTTCTACGACGTGCTCTCCACCTTCGACTTCATGTCGTCCACGCCGACGCTCTTCAATTCCGGCTCGCTGCGCTCGCAGCTCTCGTCGTGCTACCTCACCACGGTGGCCGACGACCTGGACGGCATCTACGAGGCGGTGAAGGAGAACGCGCTGCTGTCGAAGTTCGCCGGGGGGCTCGGCAACGACTGGACGCCGGTGCGCGCGCTGGGCAGCCGCATCAAGGGCACCAACGGCCAGAGCCAGGGCGTCATTCCGTTCCTGAAGGTAGTCAACGACACGGCGGTGGCCGTGAATCAGGGCGGCAAGCGCAAGGGCGCCGTCTGCGCCTACCTGGAAACCTGGCACCTGGACATCGAGGAATTCCTCGAACTGCGCAAGAACACCGGCGACGAGCGCCGCCGCACGCACGACATGAACACCGCCAACTGGATTCCCGACCTGTTCATGCAGCGGGTGATCGCCGGCGCCGAGTGGACGCTGTTCTCGCCGGTCGACGTGCCCGACCTGCACGAAAAATCCGGCCGCGCCTTTGTCGAGGCGTATGAAGCCTACGAAGCCAAGGCCGCCGCCGGCCAGTTGAAGCTGCACAAGAAAGTGCCGGCCGTGCAACTGTGGCGCAAGATGCTGACCATGCTGTTCGAGACCGGGCATCCGTGGATCACCTTCAAGGACGCCTGCAACCTGCGCTCGCCGCAGCAGCACGTCGGCGTCGTGCATTCGTCGAATCTCTGTACCGAAATCACGCTGAACACCTCGGATTCCGAAACGGCAGTGTGCAACCTCGGCTCGGTCAATCTGCTCGCCCACCTCAAGGACGGCCAACTCGACCAGGAAAAGCTCGCCCGCACCGTGTCGACCGCCATGCGCATGCTCGACAACGTCGTCGACATCAACTTCTACGCCACGCCCAAGGCGCGCAACGCCAACCTGCGCCACCGCCCGGTCGGCATGGGCATCATGGGTTTTGCCGACTGCCTGTACCAACTCGGCATCGCCTACGCCTCGCCGCAAGCCGTCGAATTCGCCGACCGCAGCATGGAAGCCGTCTGCTACCAAGCCTATTGGGCATCGACCGAACTGGCGCAGGAGCGCGGCCGCTACTCCAGCTTCACCGGCAGCCTGTGGGATCGCGGCATCCTGCCGCACGAAAGCATCGCCCTGCTCGAAGCCGGGCGCGGCGAAGCGGTGGAGCTCAACCGTGACAGCCGCCTCGACTGGGACGCCCTCAAGCAACGCATCGCCCGCTACGGCATGCGCAACTCCAACTGCGTCGCCATCGCGCCGACCGCGACCATCTCCAACATCGTCGGCGTCTCGGCCAGCATCGAACCGGCCTACCAGAACCTCTACGTCAAATCCAACCTGTCCGGCGAATTCACCGTGGTCAACGAAGCGCTGGTGCGCGACCTCAAGGCGCTCGACCTGTGGGACGAAGTGATGGTCGCCGACCTCAAGTACTTCGACGGCTCGCTCGCCCGCATCGACCGCGTCCCCGACGAGCTGAAAGCCCGCTATGCCACCGCCTTCGAGATCGACCCGGTGTGGCTGATCGAAGCCGCCGCCCGCCGCCAGAAATGGATCGACCAGGCGCAATCGCTCAACCTCTACCTGGCGCTGCCATCCGGCAAGAAACTCGACGAAATCTACAAACTGGCCTGGAAGCGTGGCCTGAAAACCACCTACTACCTGCGCACGCTGGGCGCCAGCCAGGCGGAAAAGGCCGGCGGTCGCGACGATGCCGTGGTGCAGGAAGAGGCGCCGAAGTTCTGTTCGATTGACAACCCCGAGTGCGAGGCTTGCCAATGAAGCGCACCAAAGCAAATCGAGGGGTTGCGGCGCAGGCTAACCCGGCGTGCCGGGTTAAGCTTCTGCCTTTTTTCGCTACCGGAACCCGCTGATGAAACCGAGTCCATTCCGCCATTTCGTCCACCTGGCCTGCCTGTTGCTGGCGCTGCCGGCGTTTGCCGGCGCCCCGGTCCTGCCGCCCGAGGTCGCGGCCAGCGCCGATATCGTGCAGGGCGAGCGCGAGGGTTACTGGGAGAAGACGCTGGTTGTCCGCTTCCCGGAAGTCCGCCGGGCGCTGTCGACCAGCGACGGCATGGTCAATGCGCGGGCGGCGATCAACCACGCCGCGCACCCGCTGCTCTGGCGCCAGTTGGGCGCTGATGCCAAGCCCTACACCGAACGGCAACGCCTGGCTGCGGCGGCGCGCCTGGGCGTCGCCGATGGCGCGGTGGCGCACATGGCGACGGCCGCCGACATGGACAACCTGGCGGTCGTCACGCGCAGCCACGGGCCACTGACGGTGACCGTGCTGGCCACCGCCGGCGCACGTACCAATGCGATCCGCACCGGCGTCGATAGCGGCACCCACGTTGAGGGCCTGGACAAGGACGGCAAGCCGACCGGCACGATCAACATCCTGGTGCTGAGCAACATCGAACTCAGCGACGCGGCGCTGGCCCGGGCGCTGATCACCGTCACCGAAGGCAAGACGGCGGCGCTCGAAGACCTCAAGGTGGCCAGCACCTACACCCCGACCGTGCAGGCCACCGGCACCGGCACCGACAGCATCATCGTCGTTTCCGGCACCGCCGCGCCGCGTGCCACCTACACCGGCGGCCACAGCCGCATCGGCGAGCTGATCGGCAAGGCGAGCTACGCGGCGGTGGTCGAGGCGCTGGGCAAGCAGAACGGCTATTTCCTTCCCGGCGCCAAACGTTTCCCCGATGCTGCCGGCGGTCCGGCCAAGGCCGACGGTGACCTGCGCATCGCCTTGCTTCACCTCGACCCGGTGCCCGGCGACATCGCCGGCAACCGCGCCCGCATCGAGGCCGCCATCGGCGAAGCGGCACGCCATGGCGCCGACTGGGTGGTGACGCCGGAACTGGCCGAAACCGGCTACAACTTCGTGAAGCGCATCGGCACCGACTGGATTCATCCTTTCCCCGACGCCTGGGTGCATACCCTGGCGGCGATTGCCCGCGACAACGGTATCGCGCTCTTCGTCGGCCTGGCCGAGCGCGAGCCGGGCAGCGGCAAGCTGTACAACAGCGTCGCGGCAATCGATCGCGCCGGCAGCATCCTCGGCACCTGGCGCAAGCAGCGCCCGGTCGGC
>DILW01000142.1 GCA_002425245.1 Betaproteobacteria bacterium UBA5582
CCCGCTGGTCGCTCCGGACGCCGGGCAGGTCAGCGCGCTGGAGGAAGCGATCAACCTTGGCTACCTGCGCGGCATCCTCAACCAGCTCGCCGAGATCGAAAAGCTCGACGCCCGCCACGGCGAGTTCGTCCGCGTCCTGCGCGAGCTGGCGCGCCAGTTCCAGTTCGACGCGATGAAGGAAATCCTGCGAAAATCGGCCCATGAACCCCGTTGACCGCGCCATCTCCGACATCGTCCTGATCGTCGACGACGTCCCCGAGAACCTCTCGCTGCTGCACGACGCGCTCGACGAGGCCGGCTACACCGTGCTCGTCGCCACCAACGGCGAATCGGCGCTGCAGCGGGCGCGTCAGAGCCTGCCCGACGTCATCCTGCTCGACGCGCTGATGCCCGGCATCGACGGCTTCGAAGTCGCCCGCCGGCTGAAGGCCGACTTCGCGACGCAGCAGATCCCCATCGTCTTCATGACCGGCCTCACCGAAACCGAGCACGTCGTCGCCGCCTTCGCCGCCGGCGGCGCCGACTACGTGACCAAGCCGATCCGCCCGGCCGAAGTCCTGGCGCGCATCGCCGCGCACATGCAGAACGCCCGCCAGATGAAGCAGGCGCGCAGCGCGCTCGACGCCTTCGGCCAGGCCACCGTCGCCGTGCGCGCCGCCGACAGCCGCATCGTCTGGCAGACACCGCTCGCCCGCGACCTGCTCAACGCCTACTTCGCCAACCCGGAAACCGTCGCCCCGGAAGAACTGCTCGCCTGGATCGCCGCCGCCAACGCCGCCCGCCGCGACCAGCGCGAACCGGCGCCACTGCTCACCGCCCAGGGCAACAAGCGCCTGCTCGCCTCCTTCCACGACCAGACCGGCGACGACGAATGGCTGGTCGTCCTGCGCGAGGAAAACGACGCCTCCGCCGTCGAATCCCTGATCGCCGCCTTCCGCCTCACCCAGCGCGAAGCCGAAGTGCTCTACTGGGTGGTCCAGGGCAAGACCAGCAAGGACATCGGCGACATCCTCGGCAGCAGCCCGCGCACCGTCAACAAACACCTGGAGCACATTTACGAAAAGCTCGGCGTGGAAACGCGGACAGCGGCGGCGAACCTGGCGCTGGGGAAGATGCGGGGGAGTTGAGCCAACCCCTCAAGAACGCAACAAATCAGGAAGTGACTTCCATAGCTCTTCTCTTTGTGGGTATCCATCCACCAATAAAGCGCCATACCGCTTGTAGTTAAGGTTTATCAGAGAAGCAGACCGAGCAAAACTAACCGAACCCACGGAAAATCTCATATTTGAATACGGAATTTGCGTATATTGCTGCACTCTTGACCCAGTAATTATCGGACTTACTTGCCAAAGATTATTTCCAACTAAAACAACGCATCCAAATCGATTAGCACATCCTGCAAACTCCGATGGATAGGGCTTTTGTAAATCCGTGCCAGATATATTTTCACACCCTTCTATCCTACCGACAAAATAGCTGTTCCCGCCCCGCCGGACATACAAAGCTATCTCATGAGAACCAAGAGGCACATGGCGATGCCCTCGCATGGGCTTAAAAGCCTCCAACCAGCCATGCTGAAAACCTTCAAACCGAAGTTTTTCATTAAAATTCCATTCCTCGTAGGCAAATCCGAATTTACCAAAATGAGAGCAAATCGTTTCAATCGCAGCCCCACTTGGGTATTTCCAGTTGTTGCTGGAGTCGCAGAGACGGCAAAAATATCTAGGCATATTAATACTCCAAAAATACCCACAAGCCAAACTACTCAAAGGACACTGGGACTATCACATCGAAAATCTATCCGTTAAAAAAAGGAACCAACTGGTATTTCCCCAAGAGGAAAACAACTCACAAACCACCACCTCTGCGTCAAGACACATCCTGTTCAAAACAGCCTTGCCTGCAACCCAACATCTGACTCAAAGAGAATTCCGCTTGTTGGCACTCTGCGTTGAACGCACCGAAAGCCGATAGGCAAACCATCCGCCAATAAGCGCAGCGATCGCTGCCCCGGCGAGAAACATCTTCACGTTTGCGGCCATGTCTTCCTCGCTGGAATAGAACGGCCCCCAGGCCCAGCCGATCCCCGACACGAGCAGATACAGCAGCAGAATTCCAGCGATGCCTCCGCCCAACGCCGCAATGACTCGGGTCATCATGGAATCTGCCACATCCAGACCGATTCGGATTGCTTGAAATCCGACCAGAAACCCGGGATCGAGATGCCAGCCTGAATACGAAGCCAGGATGTCCAATCCGTCAAACGGGTGCCGTTCCAAAGATCGATGTGATCGCCTTGATTCCCGTCGCCCCAGTAGTTCTGGAAGAAGATGATGCCGGTTCTCCCCCTGATTGCGTCGAACGCCTTTTTTCCCCCGAATTTCTCGACAGCACGAAGATGCGAATGAGGGGACGCAAACCAGTTGGCAAGCTCCTGCGCCCGGATCGGATATTTCGGTTTGTCTTTCTCCCATGACAGAACACCCGTATAGCCCGGGAAGTTCATGCCCGAACGCAGCCATGCTGCGGACACGTTGATCGCGCATTGGTTGTCGTAAACCGCCCGGTCCAGTAGCGGAGCATCGCCCTTGATGGTGGGATGACTGCTCCAGAGGGCTGAGAATGCTTGCATGACGGAATTTTTCTCGCGGACGATTTTGCTGTGGACAGCCATATCAGGCGCATCGTCCTGAACACTGGTGGCCTGCTCGTCTGGATTTTAAGGACGACCCACCCAAAGTCAATCGAATGGCATGAAACATGAAAAATAGCAGGCTCGTTCTTTTAGCAGCCCGCCTACGGTCAGCGTGCATTTACGAGAAGCTCGGGGTTGAAACACGGACGGCGGCAAGAATTTAGGGGAACAAACCCGATCAGCTTTGCGGAACTTCCCGGCCCCGAAGCAGTCACTTTTTTGGCAGGCAATCTGCGGCAATGCTTGCCACCTACCCGCCCCTAACCCTGGAGTCCCACCATGGAAAAACCCGCAACAGGAATCTGGAAGTCCGGCAGAGGCTTTCCTGAAGTCACCGTTCGTTCCGTCAAGGAGTTTGTCGACGCAGAAGGATATTTTCTGGCGGCGGTCGACATTGCCGGTGAGCCGGAAAGCATTGAACTCGATCCCGATGAATGGAATATCTTCACCAAGGCCAATGCGCTCCGCCCCGCGGAGTGCAAGCCGGCAGCCTGATCACGGCACGGGGAGGAGAAGCTGCCGCTTGTCCTCCCTTTTTCATGGGCGGCGGAACAAGCGCTGCCCCGGCGAGATTCATCTTCACGTTTGCGGCCGTGTCTTCCTCGCTGGAATAGAACACCCCCCAGGCTCATCCGATCCCCGACACGACTGTCCGGCCTGCGCCAGCCCCCGCCTCAGGGCATCCAGAAGCGGGCGTCGGCGCTGCCGCTGATCGCCGGTTCGGCGCCGTCGTCGACGACGAAGACGATGCGGTGGGCGCCGGCCGCCAGGCTACCGGGTTCGGCGCGGACGACGACGGTGGCGGCGCCGGTTTCACCGCCGGGCACCATGAGCGCAGTGTCACCGGCGACGGCCAGCGGCGCCTCGCCGCTGACGGCGATGCGCAGCCGGCGGGCGTCGTCGCCGGTGTTGAGGATTTGCAGCCGGTAGATGTTTTCGATGGTGCCGTCGTCGGCCTCGCGGGCCAGCGTGTTGCGGTCCTTCTCGACGTTGATGCGCAGCGGCGGCCGGTTTGCCAGCGACCAGGCCATAGCCAACGTCAGCCCGACCAGCAGCATCGCGTAGATCAGCACGCGCGGGCGCAGCGCCCGGCGCAGCACGGTGGCCGGCGTGTAGCGCTGGGCGATGGCGTTCTCCGTCGAATAGCGGATCAGCCCGCGCGGGTAGTTCATCTTGTCCATCACCTGGTCGCAGGCGTCGATGCAGGCGGCGCAGCCGATGCATTCGTTCTGCAGGCCGTCGCGGATGTCGATGCCGGTCGGGCAGACCTGTACGCAGATGCCGCAATCGACGCAGTCGCCCAGCCCGAGCGCCTTGGGATCGGCGCCCTTGGGGCGGGCGCCGCGGGCGTCGCCGCGCTGGCTGTCGTAGGCGATGATCAGCGTGTCCGGGTCGAGCATGACGAACTGGAAGCGGGCATACGGACAGATCTGCCGGCACATCTGTTCGCGCAGGAAACCGGCGTTGCCGTAGGTGGCGAAGGCGTAGAAGACGACCCAGAAGCTCGCCCACGGCCCGGCGGAAAAACTCGCCAGCTGGCCGACCAGCTCGCGGATCGGCACGAAGTAGCCGACGAAGGTGATGCCGGTCCACAACGCGAACAGCCCCCAGGCCAGGTGCTTGCCGCCCTTGATCGCCAGCTTGCGGGCGCTCCACGGCTGGGCGTCGAGCTTGATGCGGCGGGCGCGGTCGCCCTCGATCAGCTTCTCCAGCCAGAGGAAGATTTCCGTGTACACCGTCTGCGGGCAACTGTAGCCGCACCACAGCCGACCGGCGACGGCGGTGAACAGGAACAGCGCCAGCGCGCCGACGATCATCAGGATCACCAGGTAGATCGTGTCCTGCGGCCACAGCACCAGGCCGAAGAGGTGGAACTTGCGGGCGTCAAGATCGAACAGCACCGCCTGCCGGCCGTCCCAGGGCAGCCAGCAGGTGCCATAGAAAACCGCCTGCGTCAGCCAGACGAAGAACCAGCGCCAGCGGGTGAACGGCCCGTCCACCGAACGCGGGTAGACCTTGGCCTCGGGATCGCCGGCCGGACGGATGTCGATGACTTTTCTCGGGGTGGGGTTGGCCATTTCTGCGCTGCCTGAAAACTCCCCGCCAGACGAGGAAATCATAAGTGGAATTTAAAATTCCGCTTTATGGTAACGGCTCGCCTCCCTATAATCAACATCAAAAATTCCCCTTATGGAGCCGGCATGCGACTCAGCAACTTTTCCGACTACAGCCTGCGCGTCCTGCTCTACTTGGGCGAGCGCCCGAGCGGGCTGATCAGCATCGGCGAGATCGCCGCCTGGCACGAGATTTCGGAAAGCCACCTGATGAAGGTCGTCCTCCACCTCGGCCGCTGCGGCTACGTGCAGACGGTACGCGGCAAGGGCGGCGGCCTACGCCTGGCGCGTCTGCCGGCCGACATCGGCCTAGGCGAGGTGCTGCGCCAGACCGAAACCGACTTCGCGATGGCCGACTGCTTCGGCACCACCTATCCCTGCCGCATCGACGGCATCTGCCGGGTCAAGGGCGTACTGCGCGAAGCCCTGCAGGCGATGTTCCTGGTCCTCGACAGCTACACGCTTGCCGACCTGCTGGCCGACCCTGACGCCCTGCCCCTTGCCGAGGACGTCCGCCACGCGTGAATTCCCGCCGCCGGTCGGCGAGCAAGCCCCTCCCGGGTTCAGGCCCAGGGGTTGTGAACCGCCACCCCCGATGCCTTGAAATCGCCGACGTTTCGCGTCACCACCGTCATGCCATAGACAAGGGCCGTGGCGGCAATCAGGGCATCCCGCTCCGACTGCGGGTCGGGCACATGGAGTCCGGCACAGCGCTGCGCCACCGCCGTATCGATCGGCAAAATCCGGCCATGAAAGGCCGGCAGCACCTGCGTATCGACCCAGGCGCGCAGCAGAGCGCCCTGTGCGGGATCGCGCCGGGCCACCGAGAGTAGCCCCTTCTCCAGTTCAAGAACGCTCACCACCGAAAGATAGAGACTGGCAGCCGGAACGCTCGCCGCCCAGGCAACGACGCCGACATCCGCCCGCCCGGAATTCGCCTTGCGCAATTCGCTGACGACGTTGGTATCGAGGACGTACATCAGCCGAGATCCGCAGTCCGGGAAAATCCGCCAACGCGTGGCGGATCGAAGTCGATCTCGGCCACCTCGGGCGCAGCCAGCAGATCGACAATGCTCTGCCCGGCACCGATCAAACGCTGATACTCGTCGATGCTCAGCAGCACATGCGCCAGCCGGCCGCGGTCGGTCACAAAAACCGGCCCCTGCGCCGCCGCCTTCTTCGCCGCCGAAACATCCTGGTTGAACTCCCGGCTGCTCATGGTCACGATACCCATCGCCACTCCTTGCAATTCACTGTTGTAGTTACGTTACTACATCAAACATGAAAGCGCCAGAATGGACGGAAGATTCTCCTCCTGCCGCTGAATGCGCCGCCCCCCAGCCATTCGCCACACCAAATACAAAGCCCCCGACCAAGGCCGGGGGCTTTTGCTTTTTCGCCGGCAGAAACCGGCGTGATCGTCTTCCCGCTTACTTCGGAATCGCGCCTTCGACGCCTTCGACGTAGAAGTTCATCTGCTTCAGTTCCGGGTCGGTGTAGGTCTTGCCGGCGGCGAGGACGAGCTTGCCGCTCTGGTCCTTGATCGGGCCAGTGAAGGGGTGGAGGGTGCCGGCCTTGAGGCCGTCGCGGCGCTCTTCGGCGAGCTTCTTGACGGCGGCCGGGACGGCCGGGCCGAAGTTGTCGATGTTGACCGCGCCTTCCTTGACGCCCCACCAGATGTCGCCGCTCTTCCAGGTGCCGGCGGCGACGTCGTCGAGGGTCTTCTTGTAGATCACGCCCCAATGCAGGATCGACGCGGCGAGCTGGGCCTTGCCGCCGAACTTGCTCATGTCGGAATCCCAGCCGAAGGCGAGGACGCCTTTTTCCTGCGCGGTCTGGACGACGGCCGGGGAATCGGTGTTCTGCATCAGCACGTCGCAGCCCTGGGCGATCAGCGCCAGCGCGGCTTCGCGTTCCTTGCCCGGGTCGAACCAGCTATTGACCCAGATGGCGCGGGTGGTGATCGCCGGGTTGACGCTGCGCGCGCCGAGAGTGAAGGCGTTGATGTTGCGGATGACTTCCGGGATGGGGATCGAGGCGACGACGCCGAGCTTGTTGCCCTTGCTCATCTTGCCGGCGACGACGCCGAGCATGTAGGCGCCTTCATAGGTGCGCACGTCGTAGACGCCGAGGTTCTTGCCGGTCTTGTAGCCGGTGGCGTGCATGAAGATGGTGTTGGGGAAGGCCTTGGCGACCTTGACCATCTGGTTCATGTAACCGAAGGAGGTGCCAAAGACGACCTTGTGGCCCTTCTGCGCCATGTCGCGGAAGACGCGTTCGGCGTCGGCGGTTTCCGGCACGTTTTCGACGAAGCTGGTCTTCACCTTGCCGCCGGACTGCGCTTCGACCAATTTGCGGCCGACATCATGCGAATAGGTCCAGCCGTGGTCGCCGGTCGGGCCGATGTAGACGAAACCGGCCTTGAGCGGCTCGGCGGCCTGCGCGCCGGTGAGGCAGGTCAGCGCCAGCAGGCCTGCGGCGGCAAGGGTCTTGAAGCTTTTCGGGATCATGCGGAAATCTCCTATACGGGGTCTGTTGAATCGCCCTTACTGTAGCAACGCACGCCACAGCAACCTATCCTGCCCGGCTTATGAACAGTATTGCTCGCCGCTGTCATGACACGCCGGCTGGAGGCTGGATAATGCCAGGCACCAAAGACCGGAGGTTCCCCCATGCTCCCCCAGCCCGACGGCAAGGATACCCGTTTCCTGCAGCATTGCATCACGCTCTCCCGCCAGGTGCGCGAGGCCGGCAAGCACCCCTTCGCGGCCATCGTCGTCGATGAGTACGACAATATCGTGGCCGAAGCCGGCAACGATTCCTTGCCGCCCGAAGGCGACCCGACCCGCCACGCCGAGCTGGTCGCCGCTGCCCGTGCCGCCCGCCTGCTGACGCCGGCGCAACTCGCCCGGTGCACGCTGTATTCGAGCGCCGAACCCTGCGCCATGTGCGCCGGGGCGATCTACTGGTGCGGCATCGGCCGCGTCGTCTATGCGCTGTCCGAACACCGCCTGCTGACGCTGACCGGCGACCACCCGGAAAACCCGACCTTCGCCCTGCCCTGCCGCGAGGTCTTCGCCCGCGGCCAGCGCCGCATCGAGGTCGTCGGCCCCTGCCTGGAAGACGATGCAGCGGCGGCGCACGCCGGATTCTGGCGAACCATAAGCCAGGGCGCATAGTCCTTATCCATGAGGGGTGCTGCCCGGCGCGTTTGCCCTGTGCTAATTTCGGTCCATGCCATCAACGAACTTTCCGTCCATGTCCGAACGTCCGATCCAGTTCTATTTCCGCGGTGCCATCCAGTCGGTGCAGGGGCCGGCGCCGACGCGCACGGTGCTCCAGTACCTGCGCGAAGACCTGCAGCAGACCGGCACCAAGGAAGGCTGCGCCGAGGGCGATTGCGGCGCGTGCACGGTGGTGATCGGCGAGCTGGTCGGCGAGGCCGGCGCCGAGGAACTGCGCCTGCGCGCGGTCAATGCCTGCATCCAGTTCCTGCCCGCGCTCGACGGCAAGGCGCTGTTCACGGTCGAGGACCTGGCGGCCGGCGAACAACTGCACCCGGTGCAGCAGGCGCTGGTCGACCGGCACGGTTCGCAATGCGGTTTCTGCACGCCGGGTTTCGCCATGTCGCTGTTCGCCCTTTATGAAAACCAGGAGCAGTGCCCGGAACGCGACGAGATCGACCACACGCTGTCCGGCAACCTGTGCCGCTGCACCGGCTACCGCCCCATCGTCGATGCCGCGCGCGACGCCTACGCGCTGCCGCGCCGCCGCCTCGACCGCCTGCCGGTAATCGCTGCCTTGAAAACACTGGCCGATCTGCCGCCGCTCGATTACCTCGGCGACGGCCGGCGCAGCCACAGCCCGCGCACGCTGGCCGAACTGGCCGAG
>DILW01000141.1 GCA_002425245.1 Betaproteobacteria bacterium UBA5582
GTCAGCGGTAACTGGGCGGCGACCGGCAGAATGCCGAACAGGGCGTTGATCGACAGGACAAACAGCAAGGTGCGGAAACTCATGGGCAAAAAAACGGGGGCTCGGAGCCCCCATTCTACGTCGCCGGTTCGCTGCCCTCAGCGTTTGTAGAGATCGAATCCCGAAATCAGCTCGGCCAGTGACTTCGACGTCTGCAGCAACTCGGCGGAGGCTTGGCGGGCCTGACGGGCGGCGTTGGTGTTCTGCTCGATCAGGTCGGTGATCTGCTGCATGCTGACGGCCACTTCCTCGCTGGCGATGCCCTGTTGGCGGGCGGCATCGGAAATCTGCCCGGCCATTTGCGATACCTGGCTGGACGACTGGGTGATGCCAGCCAGGCCGGCGACGCTCTCGCGCAGCTTGCCGATTCCGGTTTCGACTTCCTGCGAGGCGACATCCATGCTGGCGACCGCCTGGGCAGTCACGGTCTGGATTTCGCTGACAGTCGCGTTGATGTCGGCAGTCGAAGTCGTCGTCCGCTCGGCCAGCTTGCGCACCTCGTCGGCGACCACGGCGAAACCGCGGCCCTGCTCGCCGGCGCGGGCGGCCTCGATGGCGGCGTTGAGGGCGAGCAGGTTGGTCTGGCTGGCGATGTCGGCGATCACCCGGGTAATGTCGCCAATCTTGGCAATCGAGCGGTTCAACTGGTCGATGGTGCTGCTCGACGCATTGACGGCATCGACCACCCGGTTGGTGGCGTCCATGCTCTGGCTGATGTTGGCGTTGCTCTGGTTGACCTGAGCCTGCGACTCGCGCGCCGCGCTGGCGGTGTCCTGGGCGTTGGCGGCAACTTCCTGGACCGACTGGCTGAACTCCTCGGTGGCGGCGGCAACCCCTTCGACACTCGCCTGTTGTTGTTCGGATTGCGAGGTCACCTGGGTCATCTGGGTTTCCAGCAACTTGCTGCGCGCGTCGATGGTCCGGGAGGCGGCGTTGATCTCGTCGAGCATGGCTCGCAAGGTGCCTTGCATGATGCCGAGGTTGCACAGCAGCAGGCCGGCCTCGTCGCGACCGTCGATGTCGATGTCGTCAGTCAGCTTGCCCTCGGCAATCCGGTCGAACTGGGCAATGGCCTTGCGGATCGGGCCGACGATACCCTTGACCAGGAACGCCGCGCCAAGTGTCGCCAGCAGCAGGCCAGCCACGAGCAGGCCGATGCTGAGGTTGCGAATCCAGTGATAGTGCGCGTCGGCGGCCAGATAGCGGGCATTGGCGTTTTCGGCGATGGCGTCGATCAGGGCCAGTCCGTCGCGCTGCATTTCGCCGTACAAGGGGTTGATGGTGCGCAACAGGAGTACGTTGGCATCCATGAAATTGCCCTGACGCAGCAGGTCGCGAGCCGGGTTGATGCCTTCGCGCGAGTAGCGTTCGCGAGTGTCGCTGAATTTGTCGAGCAGGGATTTTGCCTTGTCATCCAGGGGGATGGCCTTGAGTCGATCGAGCAGCTCGTTGATCTCCTTGCGGTTGTTCAGCGTGTTGTTGATGTGCAGGTCGATCGGGTGGTCGTGCAGCTTGGCAAACTGGCTCTCCGGGTCGTGCTGCAGGCCGAGCATGATTTGCGAACGATTGTCCGAGAGCAGGAACATCATCCGGTTGATGAGGTTGGACGGCACCAGGTTTTCTGTGTAGATCGCGTTCAGTTCCTGGTCGGTGCTCTTCAGGCTGGTGAGGCCGACGACCCCGATGACGCTCATGATCACGATCAGTGCGGCCATGGTGGCCCAGATGCGGGCACGTAGCGACACCGATTTGCGGCCGCTGGTCGGTAGGCGGCCGTGCTGCCCTGCCGCCGCATAGGCGGCTTGGGCGGCGGCCCGGCGGGCTTCGCTGGGCGGGGTGCGCACCGAGATGTAGCCGGTGATCTGCCCGTTTTTCTTGGTCGGAACGATCAGGGCGTCAACCCAGTAAAAGTCCCCATTTTTGCAGCGATTCTTGACGATCCCACGCCAGGGCAGGCCCTGATTGACCGTGGTCCACAAATCCCGGAATGCTGCCTCCGGCATGTCCGGGTGGCGTACCAGGTTGTGATTGCTGCCGATGAGCTCGTCGCGGGAATAACCACTGACCCGGACGAAGGCGTCGTTGGCGTAGGTGATGACGCCTTTGAGGTCGGTCCGCGAAACCAGGAAGGCGTCGTGCGGGAAGTGAACTTCGTGCTGGGTGACTGGCTGGTTGTTTTTCATGGGGTTTCCGTTTCTGCTTGCTGCCCATTAATGCGCGCAACGTAGGAATATATAACGTAAGTAATAGTTTTTGTTGAATGTCATCATTCCCTAGCAATGTGTCTTGCGGTAGCCGGCAAAAAAAAAAGCCCGCCGGGCGGCGGGCTTCGGGCACTCAGAGGCGCTCGGTTATTTCTCGAGCTCGTAGATGATGTCGGCGCGACGGTTCTCCGCCCAGGCTTCCTCATTGCGGCCGAGCAGCTTGGGCTTGGCCTTGCCCCAGCTCTTGACGTTGATCTGGTTGTTACCGGCGCCGTTGCCAACCAGGGTCGCCTTCACCGTCTGTGCCCGCTTCAGGCCCAGGCGCTGGTTGTAGGTGGCGCTGCCACGCTCGTCGGCGTGGCCTTCGATGCGCACGCGGGCGCTCGGGTTGCGCGCCAGGTAACGGGCGTGGGCGGCGATGACCGGGTCGTAGTCGGCTTTCATGTCAGCCTTGTCGAGGTCGAAGTAAACGCTGCGCTGGGTGCGTAGCCCTTCTTCGTCCATGCGGATTGGGGCCTCGTCGATGGCCTTGGCGGCGGCTGTCTGCGGCACCTGCAATTCGGTGGGTACCGGTTGGCCGAGCAGGCCGGGATGCACCCGGAGATTGCCGCTCTGGGCAACCTGGCGCACGCGGGAGGGGTCTTCGCTGGTGGCGCACGCGCCCAGCAAAGAGGCAATCAGAAGGACAATTAGGCTACGCATGGTCGTATGGCATCCGGGAAAGGAGGAATCATATCCGCTCTCCCGGATTCCGGCCAGTTGGCATTGTGCCGCTGCTCAAATCCGGTGTGCGGCGCAGTGATATAATCGCCCACCAAATTTGCACCTGGCGCTTCCCAGTGATCTTCACCCTCGGCATCAATCATCATTCAGCACCACTGTCGATCCGCGAGCGCGTCGCCTTCGGTGCCGACAAATTGCCGCATGCCCTGGCTGAGTTGGGGCAGGCCAGGGTGGTGCGCGAGGTGGCGATTCTGTCGACCTGCAACCGGACGGAAATCTACTGCGCCGGTGACTCGCCGCAGCAAGTGATCGACTGGTTGAGCGCCTACCACCGGGTGACGCACGACGAGCTGTCGCCTTTCCTCTACGTGCACGATCAACCAGCCGCGATCCGCCACGCCTTCCGCGTTGCCTGCGGGCTGGATTCGATGGTCATTGGTGAGCCGCAGATTCTCGGTCAGGTGAAGGACGCCGTGCGCGCGGCGGAAGAGATCGGCACGCTCGGCACGCAGCTGCACAAGCTGTTCCAGCGCGCTTTCTCGGTGGCCAAGGAAGTGCGCAGCACCACCGCCATCGGCGCCAACATCGTGTCCATGGCGGCGGCTGGCGTGCATCTGGCCGAACGCATCTTCGACTCGGTCAGCGGCCAGCGCGTGCTGTTCATCGGTGCCGGCGAGATGATCGAGCTGTGCGCCGCTCATTTCTGTGCCGAAAAACCGAAACAGGTGACGGTCGCCAACCGTACCGTCGAGCGCGGTCGTGAGCTGGCCGAGCGTTACGGCGGCAAGGCCATTCGCCTCGATGAGCTGGCCGATGCCCTGCCCCAGCACGACATCGTCGTCTCCTGCACTGCCAGCCCCCTGCCGATCATCGGCCTGGGCATGGCCGAGCGCGCGATCAAGGCGCGCCGGCACCGGCCGATGTTCATCGTCGACCTGGCAGTGCCGCGGGATGTCGAGGAAGAGGTCGGCGAACTCGACGACATCTTCCTGTATACCGTTGATGACCTAGCCCAGATCGTAGAAAGTGGAATGGAGTCGCGTCAGGCGGCGGTGATCGAGGCAGAAGAAATCATTGCCCAGCGCGTCCAGGATTTCAGCAACTGGCTGCAGGCCCGGGATACCGTGCCGGTGATCCGGGCGCTGCGCGACTCGGCCGAGCGCATCCGTCGCCACGAGGTCGAGCATGCCCTGAAGTCGTTGGCCCGCGGCGAGGCGCCGGAAAAGGTGGTCGAGCAACTGGCTCAGCGGCTGAACAACAAATTCCTGCATGCGCCAACCAGCACCCTCAATGCTGCCGAAGGCGAGGACCGGGTATTCCTGCATGCGGCGGTGGAGCGCCTGTTCCACCTGCGCAGCGGCGACTGACGGCCGGCGCCGCTTCAGGTATAGGTGCCGCGGCTGAGTACGACGCGGTTGCGACCGCTGCGCTTGGCTTCGAGCAGGGCGTCGTCGGCGGCGCCGATCAGGGTCGAGGTGGTCAGGTAATCCGGCAAGGCGGCGACACCGCAACTGAGCGTTGCCCGGAGCGTTCCCTGGGCGTGGGCGTGCGGCAGTTGTGAAAAATCCTCGCGAATCTGTTCGAGCAGGCCGATTGCATGCAGTGGCTCGATATCGGGCAGGGCGACAATGAATTCCTCGCCGCCGTAGCGGCCGACCAGGTCGGTGCCGCGCAGGCGACCGCGCAGCAGCCAGGCGATGCTGCGGATGACCTGGTCGCCGACCGGGTGCCCGTAGGTATCGTTGATCGTCTTGAAGCGGTCGATGTCGATCATCGCCACCACCAGATTGCCGTCCGGCTGGGCGGCCTGCAGCATGCGCTCGACCTGGCCCTTGGAGGTCGAGTGATTGACCAGCCCAGTCAGGCTGTCGTGCTGGGTGGAATAAAGCATTTCCCGGTAGCGCTCGATCTTGGTCTTGACCACCGAGGCCAGGATGATCGGGTTAACCGGCTTGGTCAGGAACTGGTCGCCGCCCAGGCGCAGGGCCTCGACCTGTTGCACGATGTCGTTCTCGCTCGACAGGTAGATCACCGGCAACGCCTGGTATTCCGGTATCTGGCGCAGGGCGCTGGTGACTTCGACACCGGTGCAGAAGGGCATGTACATGTCCATCAGGATGGCGTCGGGGCGGTATTCGTTGGCAACTTCGAAGAGCAGCCGCGGGTCGCTGATCGCCTTGCTGTGGATGCCGTGCTGCGACAAGGAACGGCGGATGTGGGCGATGGCGGTGGCCGAATCCTCGACGATCAGCACCCGATGCATGTCCTGTTCGCGCAGCTCCACCTGTTCGAGGATGCGTGAGAGCACGTCGCTGACCTTGTTGCCGACCGGGATGCAGGCGTCGGCGCCGGCGCGTTGCAGGAGCACGATGCTCTGCAGGCTGGCAGGAACCGACAGGCAGTAGAAGTAGCTGGTCGGGAAACGGGTACGCAGATCGATGATCGCGTTGATGGCCGCGGGCGGATAGGCGCGTCCCTCGACATCGGGGACGAAGGCGATGGCGAGCGGTGGCTCGTCGTCCTGCGGCTGCGCCTCCCAGTCGAGGCGTACGGGGGTGAAACCGAAAAAGGACAGTTGTTCGGCGAGCGATACCGACCAGGGGTGCGACTCGTTGGCGATGATCAGGACCCGTCGTGGCGGGTCGGGAGATTCGCTGCTGTGCTTGGTCGGCTTGTCCTGGGTGCGCCGGGCCATGACGGCCGGAGTTTCGTGACGGCGCAGTTCACCGAGGATGATCTGCAGGTTGCGCTCGATGGCGACAGCCTGGTCGAGCGGGATGGGGTGCGAATTGCGGTCGGCGAAAAAGGTCAGCGCGGTGTTTTCCAGTTCCTGGCAGGCGCGCACCAGACCCGGCAGGTGCTGCCGGTGCAACTGCTCGGTCAGCCCGTTCAGCGACAGGGTGAACTCGACGAAGAGGTCGAACTCGCCCTGCTGGCGATAACTTTCCCAGCCGCGTTCGAGGGCGGAGGCCAGAGCAAGGATGGAATTAGGAAAGTTGAGCATCGCGTCGGACAGTTAATCGAACAATTATGCTGGTGGAACGAGCCTGTGGCAATCTCGGCGGATTACCGGGGCTATGGAACTCGGTTACCATTACGCCCCTTCCATTCACGCCGGCATCGCCATGAAACCGAGCATTCGCCAAAAACTGGACCTGCTGGTCGATCGTCTCGACGAGATCGACCGCATGCTGTCGGCGCCGGAAACCGCCGGCGACATGGAACAGTTCCGCAAGCTTTCGCGTGAGCGCGCCGAAGTCGAGCCGGTGATCGTTCATTTCAACGCCTTCCGCCAGGCCGAGCAGGATCTTGCCGAAGCCGAGGCGATGCGCGACGATCCGGAAATGCGCGATTTCGCCGAGGAAGAGATTGCTGCCGTCAAGGCGCGCCTGCCCGAGCTCGAAATCGAACTGCAGAAACTGCTGCTGCCGAAAGACCCCAACGACGAGCGCAGCGTGCTGCTGGAAATCCGTGCCGGTACCGGCGGCGACGAGTCGGCGCTGTTCGCCGGCGACCTCTTCCGTATGTATTCGCGCTACGCCGAGCGCCAGCGCTGGCAGGTCGAGGTGCTGTCGGCGAGCGAGTCGGAGCTTGGCGGTTACCGCGAAATCATCTGCCGCATCGCCGGCTACGGCGCGTATTCGCGCCTGAAGTTCGAATCCGGCGGCCACCGCGTCCAGCGCGTGCCGGAGACCGAAACCCAGGGCCGCATCCACACCTCGGCCTGCACCGTGGCGATCATGCCGGAAGCCGACGAGGTCGAGGACGTCAACCTCAACCCGGCCGACCTGCGCATCGACACCTTCCGCGCGTCCGGCGCCGGCGGCCAGCACATCAACAAGACCGACTCGGCGGTGCGCATTACCCACATTCCCACCGGCATCGTCGCCGAATGCCAGGACGGCCGCTCGCAGCACGCCAACAAGGCGTCGGCAATGAAGGTGCTGGCGGCCCGCATCAAGGACGTCCAGGTGCGTGCCCAGCAGAGTCACATCGCCAGCACGCGCAAGAACCTGATCGGCTCCGGCGACCGTTCCGAGCGCATTCGCACCTACAACTTCCCGCAGGGACGAATCACCGATCACCGCATCAACCTGACGCTGTACAAGATCGCCGCGATCATGGACGGCGACATGGACGAATTGCTTGGCGCGCTGGCAGCGGAATACCAAGCCGACCTGCTGGCCGAACTGGCCGAGCAGCAATGACGCTGGGCGAGGCGCTGGCCGCGGCGCGGCACAAGATCGACCGGCTCGACGCCCGCCTGCTGCTCGAATACGCCACCGGTTGCACCCACGCCGACCTGCTGGCGCGGCCGGAAACCCCGGTGATCGCGCCGGCGTATGCGCAATTCGCCGAGTGGGTCGAACGGCGCGCCGCCGGCGAACCGCTGGCCTACCTGGTCGGCGAGGCCGAATTCCGCGGCCGGGTGTTCCAGGTCTCGCCCGAGGTGCTGATCCCGAGACCGGAAACCGAGGTCCTGATCGATCTGGCCGTCGACCGCCTGAAAACGCAGAAATCTGCCCGCGTCGTCGATCTCGGCACCGGCTCCGGCATCGTCGCCATTTCGTTGGCGCTCGAATGTCCGCAGGCGCAGGTGTTTGCCGTCGACCTCTCGCCCGGGGCGCTGGCCGTTGCCCGCAACAACGCCGGCCGGCTCGGCGCCCGCATCGATTTCCGCGAAGGCGACTGGCTGGCGCCGCTGGCCGGCGAGCGCTTCGACCTGATCGTCTCCAACCCGCCCTACGTCGCCGACGGCGATCCGCACCTGCGCCGGGACGGTCTCCCCTTCGAGCCGCAGATGGCCCTGAGCGATCTCGAACCGGGCGGCAACGGCCTGGCCTGCATCCAACGCATCGTCGCCGCCGCGCCCGCCTTCCTCAACCCCGGCGGCTGGCTCTTGTTCGAGCACGGCTACGACCAGGGCGAAGCCAGCCGGAACTTATTGACCGCTGCCGGGTTCAAAGCCGCATTCACCCATCCCGACCTCGCCGGCACCGATCGCGTGTCCGGCGGCCAACTGTAATCCTCTGGAGCCAGCATGTCCGACGTTCAGCAACGCATTCACGAAACCGTCACCAACAACCCGGTCGTCCTCTACATGAAGGGCGACGCGCGCTTCCCGCAGTGCGGCTTCTCCGCCGCCGTCGTTCAGGTGCTCAAGCTGTGCGGCGTGAACGACTTCGTCACGGTCAACGTGCTCGCCGACGAGGAAATCCGCCAGGGCGTCAAGGAATACGCCAACTGGCCGACCATTCCGCAGCTCTACATCAAGGGCGAATTCATCGGCGGCTGCGACATCGTCAAGGAAATGTACCAGTCCGGCGAACTGCAGCCGCTGCTGGCCGACATCGCCAAGCACTGAATTTTCGCTTCGCTCAGAAAAAAGCCCGCCGATTGGCGGGCTTTTCATTTTCGAATTGGCTGCAATCAGACTTCGGCGACCTGGAAATCGATAGCGGCGCCTTCCAGGACGACCTTCTTGACCGCGCATTCGGCGATGCTGTCGAGAATCGCCGATTTCTGCTCGGCCGTGAAATGTTCCGGAAACCGCACATCCGTCTTGAACTTGGCCAGACTCAGGGCGCCCTTGGGGCCGGCAAAGGGCTTGCAGTCGATGGCGATGCCATCGGCCGGGATGCCGAGTTCCTTGCACGCCTTTTTGGCGTAAACGGCAGCACAGGCGGCCAGGGTGGCGTAGAAGCCTTCGAGCGGGTTCATCTGTGAGCCGTTCACGGAGAATGTGGTTTCATGCTTGCCGGTGCTGACCTTGATCAGCGGGGTGCTGTCGACGATGGTGCTGTACATGCTGTTCTGCCTTTGGTTATTGATGTGTGCTTATATATTAAGTCGCTAATATGCAGCGAGGCAACTGGCAACCCTTCATAAGCTCAGCATTTTTTCTCGCTTCGTCGCGACGGCGGCGCTGGGTACATTTCCTCGACCCCAATCAAACCGAGGAAAATCCATGATCTTCAAATCAAGCCGTCGCCAGTTGCTGGCCTTGCTCCTGACCGCTTTCGCGCCCCTGTCGTTTGCCCAGGGCAAGGAACTGAGCCTGCTCAACGTCTCCTACGATCCGACGCGCGAGCTCTACCAGGCCTTCAATCCCGAATTTTCGCGTTACTGGAAGGAGAAAACCGGCCAGTCGGTCACCGTCAGGCAGTCGCACGGCGGTTCCGGCAAGCAGGCGCGGTCGGTCATCGACGGGCTCGATGCCGATGTGGTGACACTGGCGCTGGCCTACGACATCGATGCGATTGCCGAAAAATCGGGCAAGCTCCCGGCCGACTGGCAGAAGCGCCTGCCGCACAACGCCTCGCCCTATGCGTCGACGATTGTCTTCCTGGTGCGCAAGGGCAACCCCAAGGGCATCAAGGACTGGGACGACCTGGTCAAGCCCGGTGTGCAGGTGATCACGCCCAATCCCAAGACCTCCGGCGGTGCCCGCTGGAACTACCTGGCGGCCTGGGGTTATGCGCTGAAGAAGGGCGGTAGCGAGGCGGCGGCACGCGATTACGTCAGCCGCTTGCTGAAGAACGTGCCGGTCCTCGATCCGGCCGCTCGCGGCGCGACCAACACCTTCGTCCAGCGCGGACTGGGCGATGTTCTGCTGGCCTGGGAGAACGAGGCCTTCCTGTCGATCAACGAACTGGGGCCGGACAAGTTCGAGATTGTCGTGCCGTCCATCTCCATCCTGGCCGAACCGCCGGTGGCGGTGGTCGATGCGGTGGCGCGCAAACGCGGGACCGAGACCGTTGCCCGTGCCTACCTCGAATACCTGTATTCGCCGGTCGGGCAGAAACTCGCGGCCCGTCACTATTACCGTCCGATCAAGCCGGAACTCGCCGATGCCCGCGATGTGGCGCGTTTTCCCAAGGTCAATTTCATCCGCATCGACGATCTCGGTGGCTGGCAGGCGGCGCAAAAAAAGCATTTCAGCGACGGCGGCAGCTTCGACCAGATCTA
>DILW01000113.1 GCA_002425245.1 Betaproteobacteria bacterium UBA5582
GTGTCGACGCCGGCAGCGAATTCCGCCTCGCGCCCCGGCAGGCAGGCGATGCCACGCTCGCCGGCGTCCCAGTCGCCGGGCGGCAGGTTGAACAGCACCTGCTGCAAGCCGGCGGCACGCAGCCAGCCGGCAATTTCGGCAGCCGGCCAGGCGTAGGGAAAGAGGTACTCGACGCCGGCGAAACCGGCCGCCGCGGCGCGCGCGAAACGCTCCGGGAAAGGGGCGTCGGTAAACAGGAAACTGAGGTTGGCGGCGAACTTTGGCATGGCGGCGACGGTCTGTGCGGGGCTGGAAAGTATAATTCGCCGTTCACCAAGGAGAAGGCAGACGTGGAAAACAACGAACAAAACGAACGCAAAGGCGATGAACGCAAAGGCAATCGCCTGTCGAAGATCGTCACCCGCACCGGCGACGCCGGCACCACCGGGCTCGGCGACGGCAGCCGGACGACCAAGGACAGCCTGCGCATCGCCGCCATCGGCGAGGTCGACGAACTCAACTCCAGCCTCGGCGTGCTGCTCTGCGAAGAACTGCCGGACACCGTGCGCGCCGCCCTGCTCGACATCCAGCATGACCTCTTCGACCTCGGCGGCGAACTCTGCCTGCCCGGCATGGCGATCATGAAGGACGCCCAGGTAGAGCGACTGGAAGCGCTGGCAGAACAATTCAACAGCGAACTGCCGATGCTCAAGGAATTCATCCTGCCCGGCGGCACCCGGCCGGCGGCGCTCGCCCACCTCAGCCGCACCGTCTGCCGCCGCGCCGAGCGGGCGATGGTCGCCCTGCACCACGCCGAAACGCTGTCCGACGCCGCCCGCCGCTACATCAACCGCCTGTCCGATCTGCTGTTCGTCTTCGGGCGCAGCCTCAACCGCGCCGGAGGCCGCGGCGACGTGCTCTGGCAGAAGGGCAAGAACGCCGCCTGAGACAAACACCGGGTCAACGCAAAACTTTACGCAAGCTGCGAGCATATTCTCCGTAGAATTCCCGGAAAACAAGGACAACGCGGGGGACAAATGCTCGACTGGAAGTCACCGGAAGCTCGACGCCTGCTCGAACACCTCTTGTCGGTCAGTGATCGGCGCGCCGTCACCGATCCGCTGGAGGAGGTCTTCGCCATCGAAAGCGCCAATGTCGCCTGGCCCCGCATCCGCGACTGCCTGCTCGACACCCTGCGCAGCGGCGACGAAAGCCATTGCCTGAACATGATCCGGCAGCTGGCAGCGACCGACACACCGCTGATGCTTTTCTCGCACCAGTTCGATGTGCTGCGCAATCTGGTACTCGCCCGAACGTTGGATGAAGGCGTCATCGACACCGCCCGACAGGCCATGCGCCTGTTCGATGCGATGGAGGAGAATTTTGCCGCTGCCTATCTGGCAGTATTCCTGAACCGTCTCGGCACCAGGAATCACCTTCGCCTGAGCCACATCCGGGCGCTCAGCGACAAGAATCTGCTGGTCTATTTCGAGGCCCATCTCGAATGGATGGCGCAACTGGTCGAAGCGGTCAATCTGCGCCAATCGTCAGCCATGCCCGAGCTCGATCCCACCCAGTGCCGTTTCGGGAGCTGGCTGGAAGACGAAGGCCCCCGCCTGATCCGTGACCGCAGCCACATTGCACAGATCCGCAAGCTGCACGCAGCGATGCATCACGTGGTCAGCGAAGTCAGCTGCATCATGAACCACCCGCGGGCCAGCGGCCCGGTCTATGCGCTGCTCAAGAAAGCAGAAAGCTACTCGCTGGAACTCGGTCACGAAATTTCCTTGCTCAACAGCATCGTCATCATGAGCGTATATAGCAAGGATGCCCTGACCGGTTTCCTCAGCCGACGCTTCCTCGACCGGGTTCTGCTCAACCAGATGGAAATCGCCAAGGCAACCGAGTCGCCCTTTTCCATCATCATGTTCGATCTTGACCACTTCAAGCAGCTCAACGATCACTACGGCCACCAGACTGGCGACCTTGCGCTGGAACACGTCGCCGACATCGTTCGTGAAACCCTGCGCCAATCCGACCTCATCTTCCGCTATGGCGGCGAGGAGTTCATGCTGGTTTCCCCCTCGACCACGCTGACACAGGCCCAGGCAATTGCTGAAAAGCTGAGACAAAGGATCGCCAGCTGCCTGCTGCCTCTCGATCCGCCAATCGCGCTGACAGCCAGTTTTGGCGTCAGCGAGATCGCCCCCGGCAGCTACGAGGTAGTCGACAAGCATCTGGTCCACGACATCATTGCCGCCTGCGATGGCAGGCTCTACGCTGCCAAGAACAGCGGGCGCAACCGGGTGCTCTAGCCAGGACTTGCCTCGACCTGCGCCATGGCAGGATAATTGGCGACCATACCGGGGCAGCAAACGTGTACCGCGTCGTCACCAAATATCGCAATGGCAGCACCCGACCCGTTGTCGAGCGGGGGCCCTGGCACGCATCCAGGAAATCTGCCGAAGAATGGGCTGAGACCTTGCGTGCCCATGGCTACACGGCCCATGTCGAGTCACAGAACGGCCTGATCGACGCCGGCCTGACCGGCTCTGGCGGCGGCAATGACAACGCTGACCTCATGAATGCGCTGGCCAGCATGGCCTGACTTATCCCGAAAAAGCGGAATAATCTCTCCCAAAATCCCGAAACAGCCAAGACTTGAACAGTCGGCGCGACTGCTTTGGGGTGGCAGCCCGGATTTTGTCCAGGCCCCGGGATGAAAATAAAATCCCTTAAAATACAAAAGGATATGGCGGGTCCGGTGAGATTCGAACTCACGATGGGTTTCCCCACGCCGGTTTTCAAGACCGGTGCATTCAACCGCTCTGCCACAGACCCGTTCGCGGCCGGCATCATAGCACAGCGTTTCTCCGGCCAACGCATTTGAAACTTGCCCCCGTCTCCGCTAGTCTTAGCCCTCGTCACAACCTGAAACGGAGTATTCCGACCATGACCACCAACTTCGAAATCGCCCGCCAGGGTGCCGGTACTTACGCGCCGCAGCAAAACCGCGTGCTGCGCAATACCTACATGCTGCTCGGCCTGTCGATGGTGCCGACCGTGCTCGGCGCACTGGCCGGGATCCAGATGGGCTTCTCCTTCTTCGCCGGCAGCCCGCTGATCTCCTTCGTGCTGTTCATGGCCATCGCCTTCGGCTTCATGTGGGGGATCGAGAAGAACAAGGACTCCGGCCTCGGCGTCGCCCTGCTGCTCGGCTTCACCTTCTTCATGGGCCTGATGCTGTCGCGCATCCTGCAGTTCGCGCTCGGCTTCTCCAACGGTGGCTCGATGATTGCGCTGGCGGCCGGCGGTACCGGTGCCATCTTCTTCGTGTTGTCGTCGATCGCCGCCACCAGCAAGCGCGATTTCACCGGCATGGGCAAGTTCCTGTTCGCCGGTGTCATTCTGGTTCTGCTGGCCATCGTCGCCAACATTTTCTTCCAGATCCCGGCGCTCTCGCTGGCGATCTCGGCGGCGGTCGTCGGCATCTTCTCGGCCTACATCCTGTACGACATCAGCCGCATCGTGCAGGGTGGCGAGACCAACTACGTTTCCGCCACATTGGCCGTTTATCTCAATGTGTATAACGTCTTCGTCGGCCTGCTGCAGCTGATCATGGCACTGACCGGCGAACGCGACTGAGTTCTACCCACTACGCGGGATGAGGGCGGCTGCGGCCGCCCTTTTTCATGGTCGCTCGAACAGGGCGATCGACTCGACGTGGGCGGTGTGCGGGAACATGTTGACGATGCCGGCCGCCGCCAGCCGGTAACCTTGCACTGCCGTCAGCACGCCGGCGTCGCGGGCGAGCGTCGCCGGGTTGCAGGAAACGTAAACGATCCGCCGCGGCGCGTCGGCGCCCAGCGCCTTGCACACTTCGACGGCGCCTTCGCGCGGCGGGTCGATCAGCATCTTGTCGAAGCGGCCGAGTCTGGCCAGCGACTTCTCGGTGCAGTCGAACAGGTTAGCAACACCGAATTCGACCCGCTCGCCGAGGCCGTTGGCGATTGCCGCCTCGCGCCCGCGGGCAACCAGCGCCGGACTGCCTTCGATACCGACCACCGCGGCGCCACTACGGGCGATCGGCAGCGTGAAGTTGCCCAGACCGCAGAACATGTCGGCGATCCGCTCCCCCGGCTGTGGATCGAGCAGGCGCAGGGCGCGGCGGACCATGACGCGATTCACCGCATGATTGACCTGGGTGAAGTCGGTCGGCCGGAAATCAAGTTCGAGATCGAATTCGGGCAGCGTGTAGGAAAGCCTCGGCCCGGGCAGCGGATGGAAGCGCTGCGCGCTGTCCGGCCCCTTCGGCTGCAGGTAGATCACCACCGCGTGCCGGTCGGCGAAGGCGCGCACCGCCTTCTCGTCCGCAGCCGTCAGCGGCGCCAGGATGCGGAAGACCAGCGTTGTGCAGTGTTCGCCAACAGCGACCTCGATCTGCGGCAGGCGGTCGGCGATGCTCAGGCCGCCGATCAGCTCGCGCAGCGGCATGAGCAGGTCGGAAACGTGCTGCGGCAGGACCAGGCAGCTGCGGATGTCGGCGATGTAGCTGCTGCGCCATTCGTGGAAACCGATCAGCATGCCGCCGCGCGACTCGACCTTGCGCACACCCAGTCGCGCCCGGTGCCGGTAGCCCCAGGGCGCACCATGAATCGGCGGCAGGATGGTCTCGGCGCGGACGCGGCCGATGTGCCACAGACTGTCTTCGAGCACCCGCTGCTTGGCGGCAATCTGCGCCGACGGCTCCATATGCTGCATTGCGCAACCGCCACAGATGCCGAAATGCGGGCAGGCCGGCGCGACCCGCGCCACCGACGGTTTCTGCACCCGCACCAGGTGCGCCAGCTCGTACTTCGGCTTGCGCCGAAAGCTGGCGTATTCAACCGTTTCCCCGGGCAGGGCGCCATCAACGAAGATGGCCTTGCCGTCTTCGCGGACAATGCCGCGGGCTTCGTGGTCCAGCGATTCGACTTTCCCGATCGGCACGGTCGCCTCCGACAAAAGCGCGAATTCTATCAATCGCCCCAATGCAGCGCCATCACCGAGAAAACCCGCCCCCCAACCGAGGAAAGATCGTAAAGATTTGTGCAAACAGCGACAGAATTTGACAATTGCGTATCTCGCTGCGTTGCAGCAAATTATTTTGCGCTATAATTTTGTCCGGTTCGGCTTCAACCGACCTAAATATATTTATTCGGTTTTATTGCTTCTTGTCGATAAGGAAATTTCATGAACAAGTCCATTCTCGTTGCTGCTCTGATCGCTCTCGGCCTGACCGCTTGCGGTAAGAAGGAAGAGCCCGTCGTCGCCGCTCCGGCCCCGGCCCAAGAACAAGCTGCTCCGGCTGCTGCTCCGGCTGCTGCCCCGGCTGACGCTGCTGCTGCTCCGGCTGCCGCCCCGGCTGACGCTGCTGCCGCTCCGGCCGCTGCTGCTGCTGACGCTGCCGCCCCGGCTGCTGCTGCCGTGGTTGACGCTGCCAAGGCTGCTGTCGAAGAAGCCAAGAAGTAATTCGCTTCTCGCCGCAAAGAAAAAAGGGGCTTCGGCCCCTTTTTTCTTTTGTTTGAAACGATGCCGACGACCTCAGCCGTCGGCGAAGCAGATTACTGTAGTTGCTGCTGCAACAGCGTCAGGATACGACGCGCGGTCGGCGAACGATCAACACCACCTTCACTGGTCAGCACCTGCACCGTGGACGTGCTTTCGCCACTGTTGCTGACATGGATGCGGAACTGCTCGCGCGAAGTTGTCGGCTTGTCGGCGCTGCGCCAGAAAGCCAGCCTGGACAGGACACCATCGCTCTTCTTGCTGGCGTTGTCGGCTTCCGGATCGACGTAGCGGACGAAATACAGTCCATTGGCCCGATCCCGGTCCTCGACCGTGAACCCGACGCGGTCAAGCGCCAGTCCGACACGACGCCAGGCGCGGTCGAAGCGATCGACCACCAGCAGCTTCCCATCTTCCTCACTGCCGGCCAGACGCGCCCGCGGCTCTGCCTTGGGCAAGGTCAACGCGGCTTCCGCCCGCTTTTCCTCGGCGCCCAGACGAACCATCAGCCGGCGCAACATTTCCGCTTCCAGTTCCGGATCCGGAGCGCGCGGCTGCCAGCGCGTCTCGTCCTTGGCCGACGAGGTGTATACCTCTTCCATCGCCCGATGGCTGATGTAGATTTCGGTCGTACCCGGCTGACTGCCCGGTTCGAGACGGGTGCGGAACTTGTCGCGCTCGCCGCTGGAGTAGAGCGAATCGAGGACACGGCCCAGCGTATTACGGATGATGTCGGCAGGAATCTTGGCCCGGTTTTCGGCCCAGTCGGTTTCCATCACGCCGGCTTCCGGGCGTTCAACGTTCACGATGAAGCCGGTTTCCTGCCAGAAATCCTTGATCGTGTCCCACAGCGCAGCCGGCGGCACCGCCGCAACCAGCCAGCGCTGGTTGCCGGAACGCTCGACCCGCACCCGTTCGACTTCGGGCAGAACGAAGGTCTGCCCGGCCTGGACGCCCGGCTGTCTTTCCGCCGCATAAGCGGAGAAGGTAGCCGAGCCCCGACCGGCATCGTCGGGCACCAGATAGCGGTCGTCGCGACTGATCTGCGACAGGTCGGGCGGCACTTCAAGTGTCGGCACCTTGCCGGCAGACTTGTAGTCGATCTTGCGCGATTCGGGCAGCAGGCTGCAACCGCTCACGGCGATGGCGATGAGACTCAGGGCGAGGCCGGAAATCCGACGATTCATTGTGTTCATACTCCGTCAGACCTGGATGCCGGCCTGGCGCATCGCGGCCAGCACGCGGGCTTCGTTGGCTTCAGACAAGGGGGTGAGTGGCAAGCGGATACCTGCCGGCATCAGGCCCATGCGGCTGACCGCCCACTTGACCGGAATCGGATTGGCTTCGCAGAACAGATCGCGGTGCAGGCCGAGCAGGCGGAAATGCAGTTCCTTGGCCCGGGCGACATCGCCAGCGGCAGCGGCGGCACACATTTCGTGCATCAAGCGGGGAGCGACGTTGGCGGTGACCGAGATGTTGCCGTGGAAACCCATCATGATCGACAGCACGCAGCTCAGATCGTCGCCGCTGTACAGGGCGAAGTCCTTCGGCGCGCGCTGGATCAAGTCGTAGGCGCGATCCATGTTGCCGGTCGCATCCTTGACCCCGACGATGCCAGGCACCTGGGCCAGGCGCAGGATGGTGTCGTTGCTCATGTCGGCGACGGTACGGCCGGGCACGTTGTAGAGCACCAGCGGCAACTCGACGGCTTCGGCAATGGCCTTGAAGTGACGATACAGACCTTCCTGGGTCGGCCGGTTGTAGTAGGGAACCACGGACAGGGCGAGGTTGGCACCGGCCGCCTTGGCAAAACGGGTGAGTTCGATCGCTTCCGCCGTGGAATTGGCACCGGTACCGGCGATCACCGGAATCCGGCCGGCGGCATGATCGACGGTCAGCTTGATCAGCTCGCAGTGTTCCTCGACATCCACGGTCGGCGATTCGCCCGTGGTGCCGACCACGACGATGGCATCGGTGCCTTCCTTGACGTGGAAGTCGACCAGATTGCGCAGGGAGTTCAAATCGAGGCTGCCATCCTCGTGCATGGGCGTAACGATGGCGACAAGGGATCCGGTAATCATGGCCTGTATGCGTGAAGTTAATCTGGTGATTGTAACTGAAGCCTTCGAGCAGGGGAAAGGCGCTCGGTAACCAATTGTTATTCCCTGGGCAACCAGGCCAGCCAACCCCGGGCCAGTCGCATCCGCCCAGCCGGCAGGCACAACTCGGGATGTCGATCGGGTGCCGCTGTCATGAGCTGACGCACGAACTCATCCAGCCGATCGGCCACCGGCAACTGCCAGCCGAGCGACTGCATGCGCCAGCGCAGGAGATTCTTCAGGCGAGCCGGCGATAGGGTGCGCAAGTCAGCCAGGCGCGCCGCCCCGTCGACCGACACCCGCTGCCAGTCGGCGGCGGCCAGTTCGTCGAGCAATTCGGCCGCTTCGCGGAAATTGTCCGCCGCCCGCGCCAGGGCCGCCTCGGCGCCGGAGAAACGCTCGCCCAGTAGCGGCATGACCTGATGGCGCAAAAAATTTCGCGAGAAGCCGAGGTCGGCGTTGCTTTCATCCTCGATCCAGTGCAATCCGCGCTCACTGGCGGCGGCTTCGATAGCCGCGCGGGAAACGCCGAGCAACGGGCGCAGGATGCGCCTGTCCTGCCACAGGCGCAGCGCCCGCATGCCGGCTGCACCGGCCACGCCACTGCCGCGCAGCAGGTTGAACAGCACGGTTTCCGCCTGGTCGCCCCGATGCTGGGCGAGCAGCAGATTGGCGCGCGCCGGCAGATGCGCGGCGAAGGCTGCGTAACGCGCCGTACGGGCGGCCGCTTCGAGGCCTTGCCCGGAATGCCGGTCGACATCCACGCGCACGCACTGCAGAGGCATCCTGAGCTGTTCGCAGCAGGCGACGCAGAAATCAGCCCAGGCGTCGGCATGGGGCGACAGGCCGTGGTTGACGTGAATCGCGGAAATACCCGCCGGCCAGTCGAGGCCGGCGAGCAGGTGGGTCAGCAAAATTGAATCGCAACCGCCGGACAGGCCGATGCACAGCGGCTGATCGCCGGCACAGCGGTCGGCGACGAAGGCGCCGACCCGGTCGGCAAGCTCAGGAAACAGGCTGTTCCTTGAACCGCCCATAGCTCATCAGGCGCTCGTAGCGCTGCGCCAGCAGGGCGTCCACCGGCAGTGCCGAGAGTTGCTTGAGCGATTCCTGCAGGGCCTTCTTGAGATTGCTGGCCATGCCGACGTGATCGCGATGCGCGCCGCCGGCCGGTTCGTTCACGATACGGTCGATCAGGCCCAGGGTCTTCAGGCGCTGCGCCGTGATGCCCATGGTCTCCGCCGCTTCCGGCGCCTTGTCGGCGCTCTTCCACAGGATGGAAGCGCAACCTTCCGGCGAGATCACCGAATAGGTCGAATACTGCAGCATCTGCACGGTGTCGCCGACGGCAATCGCCAGCGCGCCACCGGAACCGCCTTCGCCGATGATGGTGACGATCACCGGCACCTTCAGTTCGGCCATCACGTACAGATTGCGGCCGATCGCCTCGGACTGGCCGCGCTCTTCAGCACCGATGCCGGGATAGGCGCCGGGCGTGTCGACGAAGGTCATCACCGGCAGGCCGAATTTCTCGGCCAGCTTCATCAGGCGCAAGGCCTTGCGATAGCCTTCCGGACGCGGCATGCCGAAATTGCGATGAATCTTCTCCTTGGTGTCCCGCCCCTTCTGGTGGCCGATGACGACCACCGACTGGCCGTTGAAGCGGGCCAGACCGCCGACGATGGCGTGGTCGTCGGCAAAGGCACGGTCGCCGTGGAGCTCTTCGAAGTCGGTGAAGATGTGCTGGATGTAATCCAGCGTATACGGGCGCTGCGGATGCCGGGCGACCTGGGAAATCTGCCACGGGGTGAGCTTGGCGTAGATATCCTTGGTCAGCTGGGCACTCTTTTTCTCCAGCCGCCCGATTTCCTCGGAGATGTCGACCGCGCTGTCGTCCTGAACGAAGCGAAGCTGTTCAATCTTGGCTTCGAGGTCGGCGATGGATTGCTCGAAATCGAGAAAACTAGTTTTCATGGACTGCTCGGTTCTTAAGTTGGCGCGCATTTTACCCCAAAGGTCAGACGGTCAATCGATCAGTAAGCGACCGGCACCGGATCGAGACTGCGCCAGAGATACCAGGTCGCCACCGAACGCCACGGGCGCCAGCGCTCGCCGAAATCGGCAAGGGCCCGCCGGCTGGGCTTCTCGCCGCCCAGGTAATGCATGCCCACGGCCCGCTGCAGGCCGATATCGTCGAGCGGAAAAACATCGGGCCGCATCAGGTTGAAAATCAGGAACATTTCCGCCGTCCACCGGCCGATGCCACGCACCCGGCACAGTTCGGCGATCAACTCGGCATCGTCAAGCGCCCCCCAGCCATTGGGATCGAGCCGACCGTCGGCAAAATTGGCCGCCAGATCGCACAGGTATTCGATCTTTCGCTGCGACAAGCCGCAACCGGCCAGTCCCTCGGCGCCCAGGGCCACCACCCGCTCCGGCACCACGGCTTCCAGCCGGCCGGCAAAACGCGCCCAGACGCTATCCGCCGCCTTCACCGAAATCTGCTGCCCGACGATGGAGCGGGCCAGCGTCACGAAGGGATCGCCCCGCGACACCAGGGTCGCGCCCGCATGCGCGGCGACCAGCCTGGCCATCACGACATCTCCCGCAGCCAGCGCATGCGACGCCTTCCCCCAGTAGGTGGGCGAATTTGCTACCATCGGAGAAACCTCCCGCATCGGCACAACATGACTAACAGGGCCTACACCTTCATCCATCCCCTACTCGACCCACTTGATACCGGCGGGGCCTACCTCGTCGAAGCGGGCGACAACGATGCGGCAACTCAGGCAACAGAATACATCGTCCGGCACCCGCTGCTCGACGCCTTCGATCACCGTCACCCCTGGTTCGTTCCCGCGGCTGCCTTGCCGAACTCGACCCCGGCACGGGTAATTGCCACCTTCCGGGGCGATGCCTCGACTCAACCGGAAGCCCTGGAAAGCAGCCTGCGCCAGTCACAACGCAAGCTGGCGCTGAGCACCAGCGGCAAACTGCCGGCACCGGGCACCTGGGACTACCTGCTGATCGGCATCAGCCAGGCCAGGACCTTGCCGCAGTTCACGCTGCAGGGCATGTCGGTGCGGACCACGGTAATCGCCACCGGCGTTCAGAACCTGAGCGACCGCGACTGGGCGCACGCCAATGCCTGCGCCCTGTGCACCGGCGAATACCTGATCACGCGCGCCAACCTGGGCAAGAAAGCCGACACCACCCGCCAGAAGATGCTGCGCCTGCTTGCCCTGATCGGCGTCGATGCCGACACCGCAGAACTGAACGAAGTCTTCCGGCAGGAAAGCAAGCTTTCCTACAGCCTGCTGCGTCTGGTTAACTCAGCCGCCATTGCCCCGCGTACGCCGATCACCAGCTTTGCCCAGGCGATCAACATGCTCGGTCGGCGCCAACTGGAGCGCTGGCTGCAATTGCTCATCTACGCCGCCCCGGACGAGGGCCACCGGCCCAACCCGCTGTTGTTCAAGGCAGCGGCGCGGGGCAGGATGATGGAACTGCTCGTTCCCCGGCTGACGCCCTCCCCGGCCCTGCCCAATCTGCCTGATTGCGCTTTCATGATCGGCAGTTTTTCCCTGCTCGATGTCTTGTTGAACATGCCAATGTCGGAAATTGTCCAGCAACTGCCGCTGAGCAGCGAGGTCAACGATGCACTGGCCCGGCACAGCGGCACCGCCGGCAGACTGTTGCAGGTGCTGGAGGCCGCTGACCGGCGCAACCTGCCGGAGGCCAGTCGGATTCTGGACGAACTGGGGATCGAACCGGCATGTTTCATCGACGCGCAGATGCAGGCCCTGAGCTGGGCCGGCAGCATCCACGCCGGCAACTGATCAGCCGAAGCGACCGCTGAGGAAGGGGTTGTAACGACGTTCTTCGCCGAAGCTGGACATCGGCCCGTGGCCGGGAATGAATTCGACGTCGTCACCGAGGGGGAAAAGCTTGTTCTTGATCGAGGCGATCAGCGTGGCGTGATCGCCGCGCGGAAAATCGGTACGCCCGATCGAGCCCTGGAAGAGGACGTCGCCGACCTGCGCCAGCTGGCTCGGCGCATGATGGAAAACGACATGCCCCGGCGTGTGCCCCGGGCAGTGCAGCACATCGAGTTCGACTTCGCCGAAGCGGACCTTGTCGCCATCCTGCAGCCAGCGGTCCGGGGTGAACACGGCGACTTCCGGGAAGCCGAACATCCGGCTCTGCTGTACCATGCCCTCGATCCAGAACGCGTCTTCCTGGTGCGGCCCTTCGATCGGAACCGGGCAGCGGGCGGCCAGCGCGGCGACGCCGCCGGCATGGTCGATGTGGCCGTGGGTCACCAGTATCCGGTCCAGGGTCAGTTGTTCGTCGGCCAGCGCTTGCAGAATGCGCTCGACGTCGCCCCCGGGGTCGACGACGGCGGCCAGCCGTGTCTTCTCGCACCAGAAAATGGTGCAATTCTGCTCGAACGGGGTGACGGGAACGATCTGGTAACGCATGGCTGGCTTCCGGCATTGATTACGGCCTGGATTATCGCACGGGCCGGCCTTGCCCGCCGTCGCACGGCCACTTACACTGGACGGCAGGAAGCTCTCCGAGGACATTGAGCGCATGATCGACCACCCACTGCCCGACCGCGACGCCTGGGTTCTGCTGTTCAGCAACAGCAGCCTGCCGGTGCTGCGCTCGACCCAGCGGCGGCTCAACGAGATGCGGGAAAACCTGGACGATCTCGATGCGCGCAAACTGACCCAGCTGATCCTGCACGACCCGATCATGACCGTGCGCGTGCTCGCCTACATCCAGCCCTTCCGCGGTCGTTCGCTGCAACAGGACATCACCACCATTGCCAGCGCGGTGATGATGGCAGGACTGCTGCCTTTCTTCCGTCGCTTCGACAATCTGCCGACGGTGGAAGATGCGCTCAAGGACCACGATCCGCACGCCCTGCTCGGTGTCCTCCATGTCATCCGCCGCGCCCAGCGCGCCGCCGATTACGCGCAGGACTGGGCGGTCCGGCGCCAGGACCTGAACCTGGAGGAAATCGGCATCGCCGCCCTGCTCCACGACCTGGCCGAAATCCTGGTCTGGTGCTTCGCCCCCAAGCTGGCATTGAATGTACAGGCACTACAGCAAGCCCACCCGACAATGCGCAGTGCCGACGCCCAGATCCAGGTACTGGGCCTGACCTATCATGACATCCAGCGCGCGCTGTGCAAGGTCTGGCACCTGCCCGAGTTGCTCACCCTGCTGATCGACGATCAGCGTTCGGACCTGGTCCGGGTACGCAACGTCTCGCTCGCCGTCAGTCTGGCACGGCACTCGGCGCACGGCTGGGATGACCCGGCCCTCCCCGACGATTTTCGGGGCATCGCCGCCCTACTCAACCTCAGCGTTGACGCTGTCCGCCGTCATGTCGGCGTGCCGAGCGACGAGGATCAGCCGCAATAACTCAGGTTGCTCCAGTCAAGCAGCAGCTCCGGCATCTGGTAGGCCATGAAGATGGCAGCCAGGAGCAGCAGCAGGAGCGCCGCGCCGGCCCCGGCGAGAAACCAGCGCCACTGCGGCTTCATGCGCCGGCCGGCCGCAGCAGCGGCTTTTCATTGATCGGCCAGGAACAGAGCGCGGCCAGCAGCGAGAGGACGATGGAAATCGTCCACGCCAGCCCGTAGGAGCCGGTCTGGTCGAAAATCCGCCCGCCCAGCCAGGCACCAAGGAAGCTGCCCAACTGATGGCCGAGGAAGACAATGCCGGTCAGCATCGACATGTAGCGCAGGCCGAAGATCTGCGCCACCAGACCGTTGGTCAGCGGCACCGTGCCCAGCCAGAGGATGCCCATCACCGCCGCAAAACCCCAGGCGGTAACGGTGGTCAACGGCAACATCATGAAGATCAGGATGGCCACCGCGCGCGCCGCGTAGATCACCACCAGCAGATCCTTCTTGCTGCCACGCCCGCCGGCCCAACCGAACAGGAAGGAACCGAAGATGTTGAACAGGCCGATCAGCGCCACTGCGGTCATGCCGACGTTGGCGCTCAAGCCGCCGTCGACCAGGAAGGACGGCAGGTGCAGCATGATGAATGCGGTCTGGAAACCGCACACGAAAAAGCCCCAGAACAGGTAGTGGAAGCTTTTCTGCGTGCCTGCCTCGCGCAGCGCCTGACCAACCGACTGGCCACCGCTGGCGGCCGGTTTGTGACCATCGGCCATGGCATAGGCCAGCGGGGCGATCAGGCCGACGCCGCAGGCGAGCAGGAGTAGCGCACTCTGCCAACCGTAGGCGTTGATCAGCGCCTGGCCAATCGGCAGCACCGCGAACTGACCGAAGGAGCCGCCGGCACTGGCGATGCCTAGCGCCAGGCTGCGCCGCTCCGGCGTCGTGTGGCGGCCGATGACGCCCATGATCACGGCGAAAGTTGTTCCCGACAGGCCGAGACCGATCAGCACGCCGGCCGACAGGTCGAAGGCCAGCGGCGTGCTCGCCTGCGCCATCAGCACCAGGCCAAGCACGTAGAGCACCGCCGCACCGAGCACGGTACGGCCGGCGCCGTGGCGGTCGGCGATCGCCCCGGCGAACGGCGAGGCCAGGCCCCAGACCAGGTTCTGGATGGCGATGGCGAAGGAGAAGGTCTCGCGGCTCCAGCCGTGGTCCATCGTCATCGGCTGCAGGAAGAGGCCCGCGGTGTGGCGCACGCCCATCGACAGGGTGAGGATCACGCAACCGGCGATCAGGATCAGCAGGGGTGTACGCCAGGCAGTTCGGGGCAGGGTCATGGGCTTTGGATTGCCATTGTCAGTTCGGGTTCCCGGCGCGAGCTTCGAGCGCTTCCCAGCGTTCGAGCAGGGCCATCAGTTCGTCGTCGATCGCTGCCAGGCGTTCCGACGCCTGCTGCGCCGCCTGTGCGTCGCGCTGGTAGAGCGCGGGGTCTTCGAGCAATGCGGTCAGTTTCGCCTGTTCGCCTTCCAGCGCTGCGATCTTCTCCGGCAGCGCCTCCAGTTCGCGCTGCTCCTTCCAGCTCAGCTTGTCGGTTTTGGCTTTCACCGCCTCGGCGGGCTTCGCCACCGACCTGGCTTCGCTCTTCGGCTTGTCGGCCGGCGCCTTGACCAGGCTCGCCTGGTAGTTCGCCCAGTCGCTGTAACCGCCGGCGTACTCCTTCCAGACGCCATCGCCTTCGGCGGCGATGGTCTGGGTGACCACGTTGTCGAGGAAGGTCCGGTCGTGGCTGACCAGGAAGAGCGTGCCGTCGTAGTCCTGGAGGAGTTGTTCGAGGAGTTCCAGGGTATCGATGTCGAGGTCGTTGGTCGGCTCGTCGAGGACCAGCACGTTGGCCGGCTTGGCGAACAGGCGGGCCAGCAGCAGGCGGTTGCGTTCGCCGCCGGAAAGCGAACTGACCGGCGAGCGGGCGCGCTCGGGCGCGAACAGGAAATCTTCCAGGTAGCCGATGACGTGTTTGCGGGCGCCGGCGATCTCGACCCAGTCGGAGCCCGGCGAGATGACGTCGGCCAGGGTCGAATCCGGATTGAGCTGGGTGCGGAACTGGTCGAAGTAGGCGATTTCCAGCTTCGTCCCCTGCCGTACCGTCCCTGCGTCCGCTTGCAGTTCACCGAGGATGAGGCGCAGCAGCGTCGTCTTGCCGGCGCCGTTGGGGCCGATCAGGCCGATCTTGTCGCCGCGCTGGATGCGCGTCGAGAAATCGCTGACGATGCGGCGCGCCCCCCAGGACTTGCTGACATGATCCAGTTCGGCGACCAGCTTGCCGCTCTTGTCGCCGCTTTCCAGCTGCAGGTTGACGCGGCCCATG
>DILW01000151.1 GCA_002425245.1 Betaproteobacteria bacterium UBA5582
CTCTTCCGATCTCTGCTGGCGGTGAGCAAGCTGGCCGGCCGGCAACGGCGGCGCAATCCCTTCCCGATCATCTGCGGCACTTCGGCCGGCGCCATCAACGCCGTCGGCCTGGCCTGCCGGGCGGACAATTTCGGCGGCGCCGTCGCCACCCTGACCAGTTTCTGGCGCAATCTCAAGGCCGGCGACATCTACCGCGCCGATGCCCTTGGCGTCGGCGCCACTGGTGCGCGCTGGCTGGCGGCGCTGGCCTTCGGCTGGCTGATCGGCAATCCACCGCGCTCATTGCTGGACAATTCGCCGCTCGCCTCGCTGTTGAACCGGAACATGGACCTGGCCGGCATCGACCGCGCCATTGCCGGCGGCGCCCTGCGCGCGATCAGCATTTCCGCCTCCGGTTACGATTCCGGCCAGCACATCAATTTCTTCCAGGCCGCTGCCGACACGCCGGCCTGGCAGCGTTCGCAGCGAATCGGCGTGCGCACCCAGCTGAGCGTGGCGCACCTGCTCGCTTCCAGCGCGATTCCCTTCATCTTTCCCGCCACCCGGATCAACCGGGAGTATTTCGGCGACGGCTCGATGCGCCAGATCGCGCCACTGTCACCGGCCATCCATCTCGGCGCGCAGCGCCTGCTGATCGTCGGCGCACCGCGCCGCAACGAGCCGCGGGAGCGCCTGCACAACGAAGACTATCCCTCGCTCGCCCAGATTGCCGGACATGCGCTGTCGAGCATCTTTCTCGATGGCCTGGCCGTCGATATCGAACGGGTGGAGCGAATCAACCGCACCCTCTCGGCAATTCCCGAGCCGGTACGGGCACAGGCGGACATTCATCTGCGCCCGATTGAAACCCTGGTCGTCTCGCCCTCGGAAAGCCTTGACCGGATCGCCGCCGAACACGCCGACGCCCTGCCCTGGCCGATCCGGCTGCTGCTCGGCGGGATCGGCGCGATGAACCGGCATGGCGGTGCGCTGACCAGCTACCTGCTGTTCGAAAAACCGTTCACCCGCAAGCTGATCGAGCTCGGCTACGCCGACACCCTGGCGCGGTCCGACGAAGTCGGCCGCTTCCTCGACCTCTGATTACTCGGCGGCCTCCGCCACCCGGCGGGCGCGCACGCCGGCGGCCAGGCGTTCGAGCACGAGCAGGCTGTCGTCCCAGTTGATGCAGGCGTCGGTGATGCTCTGGCCGTAAGTCAGCGGCTTTTCCGGCGACAGGTCCTGACGCCCTTCGACCAGGTGCGACTCGACCATCACCCCGACGATGCGCTCCTCACCGGCGGCGAGCTGGGCGGCAACGCTATCGCAGACTTCCATCTGCAGCTTGTACTGCTTGCGGCTGTTGCCGTGCGAGAAATCGACCATCAGCCGCGCCGCCAGGCCGGCCTTGGCGATTTCCTGGCAGGCGGCGTCCACGCTGGCGGCGTCGTAATTGGGTTCCTTGCCGCCGCGCAGGATGACATGGCAATCTTCGTTGCCCATCGTCGACACGATGGCGGTATGGCCGGACTTGGTCACCGACAGGAAATGGTGCGGCGAATTGGCTGAACGGATGGCGTCGACCGCGATGCGCATGTTGCCGTCGGTGCCGTTCTTGAAGCCGACCGGGCAGGACAGCCCGGAAGCCAGCTCGCGGTGCACCTGCGATTCGGTCGTGCGGGCGCCGATGGCACCCCAGGCGATCAGGTCGGCGGTGTATTGCGGAGTGATCGTGTCGAGGAACTCGGTCGCGCAGGGCAGGCCGAGCTCGTTGATTTCGAGCAGGATGCGCCGGGCCAGGCGGATGCCTTCGTTGATGCGGAAGGTGTTGTCCAGGCGCGGATCGTTGATCAGCCCCTTCCAGCCGACCGTGGTGCGCGGCTTCTCGAAATAGACGCGCATGACGACGATCAGGTCATCGGCGTACTTGTCGGCCTCGCTGGACAGACGCTTGGCGTACTCCATCGCCGCATCGTAATCGTGGATCGAACAGGGACCGATGACCACCAGCAGGCGGTCGTCGGCACCGTGCAGGACGCGGTGGATGTCCTGGCGGGCGGCGTAGGTGGTCTGCGCGGCGCGCCCCGAGGCCGGATACTCGCGGAAGACGTGCGCCGGCGGCACCAGTTCCTTGATTTCCCTGATCCTTACGTCGTCGGTGACCGGTTTGCCCGTTGCCGTGCTGTTCGCTGCCATGTCCTGAATCATCCTGTGAATTTACCGGGAACCGGCAATTCTACCGGAAGGCTCAGGGCAATTGCGTCAGGTAATGAGACAGGGCAACAATGTCGTCGTTCTTCAACTGCGCCGTAGCAATCTTCATCAGCGGATTGTTGCGCACCCCGGTACCGTCGCGGTAGTGGGTGATCGACTTCTGCAGATAGGGCTGCTGCTGACCGGCCAGACGCGGATAGAGCGCGTTGCCGCGCGCATCGGCCCCGTGACAGCGGACACACATCCGCTCGAACAACACCTTGCCGCGGGTTGCCAGGGCAAGATCGCCGACCGAGGGCGGCACCCCCACGCTTGAATAATAGAGGGCAATCTGGGCCCGCTCGTCGTCACTGAGCACCTTGATCAGGCCTTGCATGAAAGCGTCGATGCGCTCGCCACTACCGAACTTGCGGATCTGCTCAAGCAGGTAGGTTGGATGCTGCCCGGCAAGATTGGGCACGTCGCTGGTCTTGGCGACGCCGCCTTCGCCGTGGCAATTGGCACAGAAGAAGCTGGCCTTCTTGCCGGCGGCAATCGCCGCCTGCAGAGAGGCCGGATTGGCCTGCATGACTTTCAGGCGCTCATGCGCCGCCGATTGCGCAAATACTGACGAACTGACCAGCAGACAGAGGATCGTGAAGATCGCACGCATCACCGGACTCCGGGAAATGACAAGACGGAATTATGCCGTTCCGCCTACCGTCAGTCCATCGATACGCAGCGTCGGCTGGCCGACACCGACCGGAACGCTCTGTCCTTCCTTGCCGCAGGTGCCGACGCCGGGGTCGAGCTTGAGGTCGTTGCCGATCATCGAGACGCGGGTCATCGCCTCCGGCCCGTTGCCGATCAGCGTCGCCCCCTTGATCGGCCGCGTCACCTTGCCGTCCTCGATCAGGTAGGCCTCGCTCATCGAGAAAACGAACTTGCCGCTGGTGATGTCGACCTGGCCACCGCCGAAGTTGGCGGCGTAGATGCCCTTCTTGACCGAGGCGATGATTTCCTGCGGATCGTGGCTGCCGGCCAGCATCATGGTGTTGGTCATGCGCGGCAGCGGCAGGTGGGCAAAGGACTCGCGGCGCCCGTTGCCGGTCGGCGCAACGCCCATCAGGCGGGCGTTCAGGCTGTCCTGCATGTAGCCCTTGAGGATGCCGTCCTCGATCAGCACGGTGCGTTGCGACGGGTTGCCTTCGTCGTCGATGTTGAGCGAACCGCGCCGGTCGGCGATGGTGCCGTCGTCGATCACGGTGACGCCCTTGGCGGCGACGCGCTCGCCGATGCGACCGGCAAAGGTCGAGCTGCCCTTGCGGTTGAAATCGCCTTCCAGGCCGTGGCCGACCGCCTCGTGCAACAGGATGCCGGGCCAGCCGGCGCCGAGGACGACGGTCATCTGGCCGGCCGGCGCCGGCTCGGCCTTGAGGTTGGTCACCGCCTGGTGCACCGCCTCCTGGGCGTAGCGTTGCAACACCTCGTCGTCGAAGTAGCCGAAGTCGAAGCGGCCGCCGCCGCCCGAGGCGCCCTGCTCGCGCTTGCCGTTTTCCTCGACGATGACCGAGATCGAGCAGCGCACCAGCGGCCGGACGTCGGCGGCCAGGCGGCCGTCGGAGCCGGCGACCAGGATCACCTCGTACTCGCCGGCGAGTACGAGGTGATC
>DILW01000036.1 GCA_002425245.1 Betaproteobacteria bacterium UBA5582
TGGGGTTGAAGTCGGCGAACACCATCACCTCGCTGACCGGCCCCAGTTCGCTGGCGTCCACGGTAACCGGCACCTGCATCGGGTTCTCGGCGACTTCCGGCGCCAGCACGCGGACCCGTGGGTCGAAGCGTATCGTCGCCTGCTCCGGGAACAAATAACGCATGTCGCCCCAGCGCGCCGAGCCCAGCGGGTCGACGTCTTCCTGCCCGGCCAGCGCGGGCCGGACAGTCAGCAACGCCGCCAGGAAGATGGCGGCCAAGCCCGTCATTGGATTCATGTCTCACTCCACTCTCGCCCTGAGGGCTGTTATGGGGAGCAAGACTGCAAGTGGCGTGCCAATGCGCAATGGCTGTAGCGGCGGTACTACCGGCGTCGTGACGCAGGTAAACTGTTCAAGCCTGGAGCAGTTGTTGCCATTTGCAGCAGGGCGCGAGCCGATGCCTGCCACCAACCGGCAGCTATTTGATGCTAACGTATCACTTTTGCCAGAAAGATCGATCATGAAACTATTGCGTCACTTGGCTATTGTTTTGCTATTTTTCGGACTTGTTGCCTGTGGCGATAGCAGCGGCCCCTCCCTGTCCACCGTCAGCAGTGCCAACGCCCCGGCCAGCCAGACGACGCCGGCACCGGACCGGAAGAAGGTCGGCTTCGTGATGAAGACGCTGACCAATCCCTTCTTCATCGAGATGGAGAAAGGCGCCCGGCGCGCCGAGCAGGAACTGAACATCGAACTGGTGGTGAAGACCGCCGCCCAGGAAACCTCGATCGAACAGCAGATCCAGATCGTCGAGGACCTGATCGCCGCCGGCGTGGACGCCATCGTCATCGCCCCCGGCGATTCGCAGCGCCTGGTGCCGGTGCTGAAGAAGGCCAGCGACGCCGGCATCAAGCTGGTCAACATCGACAACCGCCTGGACGCCGAGGCAATCCGCCAGGCCGGCGGCAAGGAAATTCCCTTCATCAGCGTCGATAACGAAAAATCGGCTTACCGTTCCGCCGCCTTCATCGCCGAGGGTGCGCCGGCCGGCACCCAGGCCGCCATCCTCGAAGGCATCCGCAGCGCCGACAATGCCCGCCAGCGGATGGAAGGCGCCCGTCGCGCCTTTGCCGACAACCCGAACATCCGCCTGGTGGCCAGCGAGAGCGCCAACTGGAAGATCGACGAAGGCTATGCCGTGACCAAGCAGATGTTCGCCCGCCACCCGGAAATCCGCCTGCTGTTCGCGGCCAACGACATGATGGCGCTGGGCGCCCTCAAGTACCTAGAAGAGACCAAACGCAGCCAGGTCAAGGTCGCTTCCTACGATGCCCTGGAAGAGGCCGTCGCCGAAGTGCGGGCCGGGCGCCTCGCGGTCACCGTCGACCAGCAGGCGGCCGAGCAGGGTTTCCAGGGCGTGCTGCTCGCCAGCCGCCTGATCAAGGGCGACACCGTGCCAGCGCTGATGCTGATCGACACCCGTCTGGTCACCGCCGCCTCCCTCAACCAGCCAAGGCAGTAATCCCTGCTGCGATACCGGATCGTGATTTCCAGGCCTCATTTCAACATCACCGCCAAGCTGGTCGGCTACCTGCTCGCCGCCGGCGTCGTTCCGCTGCTGATCTTCGGTCTGGCGGCGTTCCAGATCGCGCGCGACATCGTCATCACCCAGGCCGGCGAATACAACCAGCGCCTGATGACCGACACCGCGGCCTATCTGCGTCTCTACCGCAACCAGGTCGAGGATCTGGCGGCGAGCATCGTCGGCAATGAGGCCATTGCCCGCGCCCTGCGCGACGCCGACAAGGGAGCAGCGAACAGTTACGAAACGCTCAATACCAAGGCGCAGATCGGCTATATCCTGAACGGTTTCGTCCGCGTCAAGGGGCTGGTTTCGATCGACCTGTTCTCGATTCGCGGCGAACACTTCCACGTCGGTGAAACGCTCAACGTCAGCGGCCTCAAGGGAGAAGCGATGCAGCGGATGATCGACGAAACCTCGGCCGCGGAAAGCGCGGTGGTCTGGCGCGGCATCGAGGACAACATCAACACCGCGTCGGCGCAGAAGAAGGTGATCACGGTCACCCGGCTGATCCGCCATTTCTCGCCGGAAACCGGGACCACCGACACCGTCGGCCTGCTGCTGATCAACCTCAACGACGACGTGGTGCGCGAGTACTTCTCCGCCGACAACGCGCTGGCCGGGCTGCAACTGATGCTGGTCGACCCGCAGGGTCGCCTGATGTACCACCCGGAGCGCGCACTGCTCGGCGCCCCGATGGATCCGACGCTGCTCAAGCAGCTCCGGGAGGGCCCGGCCACCCAGCAGCTGCGCCTGGACGGCCAGGAGGTGATCCTGACCAAGCGGCCGCTCGAAGGCATCGGCGCCTATCTGGTGCTGTCCACGCCGCTCGCCCTGCACACCGCACCGGTCAATCGACTGGCCACCGCGGCAGGCCTCCTGCTGCTCATCGGCCTGGGCGGCATCGCCTTGCTCGCCCGCTTCTTCGCGCGTACCGTGGTCAGCCCGCTGCGCGCCGTCTCGGAACAGTTCCAGCGCCTGCGCGAGAACCCCGAGGCAACGCTCGCCGCGCTGCCCGAGCCGGCCAAGCAGGACGAGATCGCAGCGCTGATCCAGGGCTTCAACGGTTACCTCGACAACCTCAGGATCCAGCGCGCCGTCTCCGACGAACTGCAGCGGGCCGAACGTTCGCTGCTGGAGAGCGCGCACACACTGCGTACGGCCATCGAGACCATCGACGAAGCCTTCGTCGTCTTTGACGAAAACGACTGCCTGGTCATCTGCAACGAGAAATACCGCAACCTCTACGCCGCCTGTCGCGATGCGGTCGTTCCCGGCGCCCGCTTCGCCGAGATCATGCGCCAGGCGGCGGCCGCCGGTGTGTACCCGGAAGCGCAGAGGCACGGCGAGCGCTGGCTGGCCGAACGCCTGTCCGCCCACGCCGCCGGCAGCACCGACATCGAGGAAGCGCTGGGCGGCGACCGCTGGCTGCGCATCGTCGAACGGCGGACGCCGACCAACCATGTGGTCGGCTTCTACATGGACATTTCCCACCTCAAGAAGATGCAGCAGTCGGCCGAGGCGGCAAGCCAGGCGAAGAGCCAGTTCCTGGCGATGATGTCGCACGAGATCCGGACGCCGATGAACGGCGTGCTCGGCATGGCACAACTGCTGCAGATGCCTGACCTGTCGGACGAGGAGCGCCAGGAATATGTGCGCACCATCCTCAACTCCGGACAAACGCTGCTCTCCCTGCTCAACGACATCCTCGACCTGTCCAAGGTCGAAGCCGGCAAGGTCGAGCTCGAACGGATCGACTTCACGCCGCAACAGCTGATCGCCGAAACCGTCCGCCTGTTCGCCGACACCGCCCAGCGCAAGCAGCTGCCGGTGACGGTCAGCTGGAACGGGCCGGCCCAGCATTACCTGGCCGATGCCGTGCGCATCCGGCAGATGCTCTCCAACCTGGTCAGCAACGCGATCAAGTTCACCGACCACGGCGAAATCCGCATCGAAGGTCGCGAAGTCAGCCGCGACGACCATGGCGCCCTGCTCGAATTCGCCGTCATCGACAGCGGCATCGGCATCCCCGAGGACAAGCAGGCGCTGCTCTTCCAGCCCTTCTCGCAGGCCGACGGCTCGACCACGCGCAAGTACGGCGGCACCGGCCTCGGCCTCTCCATCGTCAGGAGCCTGGCCCGCCTGGCCGGTGGCGAAGTCGGCGTAAGCAGCAGCAGCGGCCAGGGCTCCCGCTTCTGGTTCACCATCCGCGCCGGGCTGGGCGCTGCCGGGGATGAGCACTTGTCGCTGGCGACGGACGCCGCGCCGGCCGACGCGACCGGGGCCGTTGCCGGCGACGG
>DILW01000076.1:0-122 GCA_002425245.1 Betaproteobacteria bacterium UBA5582
CTCGGTGTCGCGGTGGTCGATGAGGCGGGTTTGCTGGCGTTGTTGAATAAGGAAGAATCATGAAGAAAGTCAGAAAAGCGGTCTTCCCCGTGGCCGGCATGGGGACGCGTTTCCTGCCGGCG
>DILW01000076.1:365-43447 GCA_002425245.1 Betaproteobacteria bacterium UBA5582
ATTCCTGCCGGCGACCAAGGCCAGCCCCAAGGAAATGCTGCCCATCGTCGACAAGCCGTTGATCCAGTACGCGGTCGAGGAGGCGGTGGCGGCGGGAATCACCGACATGATCTTCGTCACCGGCCGCTCCAAGCGGGCGATCGAAGACCATTTCGACAAGGCCTACGAACTGGAGTCGGAACTGGCGGCGCGGGGCAAGACGGAAATGCTGGAGTTTGTCCGCAACATGATTCCGCGCGACATCAACTGCGTGTATATCCGCCAGCAGGAGGCACTCGGGCTCGGCCATGCCGTGCTTTGCGCCCGGCCGGTGATCGGCGACGAGCCGTTCGCGGTGATTCTGGCCGACGATCTGCTCGACGGCGATACGCCGGTGATGAAGCAGATGTCCGAGGTGTACGACTACTATCGCTGTTCGGTACTCGGCGTCCAGGACGTGCCGCGGGAGGATACGCGCAGTTACGGAATCGTCGATGCGCGCAGGGTGGCCGACCGCCTGGAGCAGATCAATGCCATCGTCGAGAAGCCGAAGCCGGAAGAGGCGCCGTCCACCCTGGCGGTGGTCGGTCGCTACATCCTGACGCCGCGCATCTTCGAGCATCTCGAGAAAATCAAGCCGGGGGCCGGCGGCGAGATTCAGCTAACCGACGCCATCGCCTCGCTGCTCGCCGAGGAGCAGGTGCTGGCGCATCGTTTCGACGGTGTGCGCTACGATTGCGGCTCCAAACTCGGCTACCTGCAGGCGACCGTGGTGTTCGGCCAGCGTCATCCGCAGGTCGGCCGCGAATTTACCGAATACCTCAACAATAACCGGGAGACATGATGGATATCGAACAAGCCCGTGCCATGCTGGCCGACTCGGAAGTGATACACGATGCACCGACGGTGCAGGCGGCAGTGGACAAAATGGCGGCGGATATCGAAGCGCGCCTGGGCGACAAATACCCGCTGGTGCTGTGCGTGATGACTGGCGGTGTGGTGTTCTGCGGGCAGTTGATGACGCGCCTGAATTTTCCGCTCGATTTCGATTACCTGCATGCCACCCGTTATGGGCCGGAAACGCAGGGCGGCAAGATTTCCTGGCGCAGCGCGCCGTGGGCGCCGGTCAAGGGGCGCAGCGTGCTGGTGGTTGATGACATCCTCGATGAAGGCGTGACCCTGGCGGCAGTCAAGGAAAGCCTGCTTCGTCTGGGGGCGGCCGAGGTGCTGACGGCGGTCTTCGCGGACAAGCTCAATGGCCGGAAAAAGCCGCTGGTGGCCGATTTCGTCGGCCTCACCGTGCCCGACCGCTTCGTTTTCGGTTTCGGCATGGATGCCGGTGGCGCCTGGCGCAATCTGCCGGCGATTCACGCCAAGAAGGAAGGTGCATGAGCGGTCGCAGTGTCGCCGACTTCATCGCCTATTGGGAAGACGAGGGGCTGACCTATGCACGTCACGGAGATTACGACTGGATGGCGGCACTGGTTCCCGGCGTCCGCGTGCTGGAAATCGGCTGTGGCGTGGGGTTTGCCACGGAAGCACTGATCGCACGCGGACTGGCGGTGCTGGCCATTGATACCTTGCCGGAATGCCTGGAACTGACCCGGCAGCGTGTGGGCGATGCGGTGACGCTGCTACACGCCGACGTCGAGGCGCTAGACGCCGGGCAGCGTGCCACCATTGAAGCCTTTGCACCGGATTGCGTGGTCTGCTGGTTGATGGGGGCGCCGGCCGAGGTGACCGGCGCCAGCACCAGCGATGGCGGGCAGGCAGTGGCCGCCTACCGCGAACGCCTGCACCGGGCAGTGGCCGCCCTGGCGGCTGGCCTGCCCTCGGTGCGTGCCTTGCACATTGTCGACCGCACGGCGATTCCCTGGCAGGCCAAGGATATCGGTCGCGATACCCTGGTTCGCTACCATCTCGAACGAACCTTCAGCGGTCTGCCGTTTGCGGCTGATCGCAGCAAGGCTCTTTACCGCAAGCTGGGCGGCAACGTCACCCCGCTTGCCAAACCGCATCCCGCGCTCAAGAGCGTGGTGCCAACGCTGGCTTCGCTGCTGGCGCTACGGAGTACATGACATGTTAGCCATCATTGGCGGCAGCGGCCTGACGACGCTGTCCAATCTCGACGTTTCCCACCGCGAAGTGGTGCGGACCCCGTTCGGCGAGCCTTCGGGCGCCCTGGTGTTCGGCCAGATCGGTGGCCAGCCGGCGGTATTCCTGCCTCGCCACGGCTACGGCCACAGCATTCCGCCGCACATGGTCAATTACCGGGCCAACCTGTGGGCCCTGCATCACCATCAGGTCAGCGGCATCATCTCGGTGGCTTCGGTCGGCAGCATCCGAGCCGACCTGAATCCGGGCGACATCGTCGTTCCCGATCAGATCATCGATTACACCTGGGGCCGCAAGTCGACCTTCTTCGACGGCGTCGGCTCGCCGGTGACCCACGTCGATTTCACCGAGCCCTACGACGCGGCACTGGCCCAGCGCATCGTTGCGGCGGCGCAGGCGCTGGGGGTCGAGGTCAAGCAGGGTGCGGTCTATGCGGCGACGCAGGGGCCGCGCCTGGAAACGGCGGCCGAGATCAACCGCCTGGAACGCGACGGCGCCGACATCGTCGGCATGACCGGCATGCCCGAAGCGGTGCTGGCGCGCGAACTGGGCCTGCCTTATGCGGCGATCAGCGTCGTTGCCAACCACGCTGCCGGTCGCGGCAGCAGCAGCAAGGGTATCCGCTTCGAAAGCCTGGAGCATGTCCTGCAGGAAGCGATGGGCCGCGTGCGCAGCACCATCGAGCGAGTGGTCGGCGCCGGTACGGCCTGTCCGCCGATGGGCATGTCGGTCTGAGGCGCGGCCTCAGACCTTCATCCGTTCGATCAGCTCGGTTTCCAGGCGGATGCGCTGGTTGGTGTCGCGCAGGTCGCCGCCACTGATCAGGAAGACGTCCTCGGCGCGTTCGCCGAGGGTGGCGATCTTGGCGGTATGCAGTTCGGCGCCGTGTTCGGCGAGTGTCTTGGCGATGGTGTAGAGCAGGCCGGGGCGGTCGGCGGCGGTCAGGTTGAGGACGAAGTGCGTCCCCTTTTCGTCGCCGCGGATGCTGACTTCGGGTTTGATCGGGAAGTGTTTGACCTGGCGCGACAGACGACCGGCCGACGGAACTTCGGGCGGCAACTGGTTGCGCAGGCGTTCTTCCAGCTCATGTTCGATGTAGGCGAGCATTTCACGGTTGTGATCGCGCCGTTCGATATCGAGCAGGATGAAGCTGTCCAGCGCGTAGCCGTGGGCGGTAGTGTGGATCTTGGCATCGACGATGCTGTAGCCGGCCCGGGCGAAGAAGCCGACCAGGCGGGCGAACAGGTCGGGCTGGTCCTGGGTATACACCATCACCTGCAGGCCGACGCCTTCCTGCCACAGGCGGGCGCGGACCACCGGCTGATTGTTGTGGATGCGGTAATGCAGCGAGCGCGTGTGCCAGGCGATTTCCTCGGCTGAGTGGCGCAGGAAATAAACGGTGTCGAGCTGCTTCCACAGGCGTTCATGGACGGTGTCGGAGAGCGCGAAGAAACGCAGCAGGCGCATCGCTTCGGCCTGACGCTCAGCGATGATGCCGTGCGCGACCGGCACTTCGTCCTGGGCTAGGAAATGCTGCGTCTGCTGGTAGAGATCGGCCAGGAGTTTGCCTTTCCACTGGTTCCAGACTTTCGGGCTGGTGCCGCGGATGTCGGCGTGGGTGAGCAGGTAGAGGGCCTGCAGGTGGCGCAAATCGCCAACCATTGCGGCGAAATTGCCGATCACCTCGGGATCGCTCAGGTCTTCCTTCTGGGCAATCTGCGACATGACCAGGTGCTGGCGCACCAGCCATACCACCAGTTCGGTATCTTCCCGTGACAAGCCGTGGTTTTCGCAGAATTCGCGGGCGTCGACCGTGCCCTTGATCGAGTGGTCGCCACCGCGGCCCTTGGCGATGTCGTGGAAGAGAGCGGCGATGTAGAGCAGCCAGGGGCGCTCGAATTCGTTGATCAGGCGCGAGCACAGCGGGTATTCGTGGGCGAACTCGCTCATCGTGAACCGGCGCAGGTTGCGCAGCACCTGCAGGATGTGCTGATCCACGGTATAGACATGGAACAGGTCGTGCTGCATCTGGCCGACGATGCGCCCGAAGTTGGGCAGGTAGGCACCAAGGATGTCGAGCTGGTTCATCCGCCGGAATTCATGGACCACACCGCGTTCGCTCTGCAACAGCTTGAGGAACATCGCCCGGTTGGCCGGGTCGGCGCGGAAGGCGTCGTCGATGCGTTCGCGGGCAATCCACAGGGCGCGCAGGGTCGGTGCCGTCATGCCCTGGAGCTCGGGGTTTTCCTGCATGATCAGGAAGGCGTCCAGGATAAGTCCGGGGTTTTTCTCGAACAGACGCTCATCGCAGACATCGAGCAGGTTGCCGACGACCTGGAAGTTTTCGTCGAAGGTCTGCGGACGCTGCAGGTTTTCCGGCGAAAGCGCAGCACCCATGTTCTGCAGGACGATGGTGTTGAGCAGGGTGAGGCCCTTGGCATTGCGGTAATACGACTGCATCAGCTGTTCGGATGCCCGCTTGCTCTCGTTGTCGACATAACCGTAGCGGTGGGCCAGGCGCTCCTGGTAATCGAACAGCAGCCGGTCCTCGCGGCGTCCGACCAGGAAATGCAGGCGGATGCGTAAATGCCGCAGGAAATCCTCGAACTGCTTGCCGAAGGCAACACCTTCCTGCGACATGACACCATCGCCACCGAGTTCGTCCCAGCTGACGCCGTAGCCGGCGGCCTTGGCAATCCAGAAGATGACCTGGACATCGCGCAGCCCGCCTGGGGACTCCTTGATGTTGGGCTCGAGGCTGTAAGGGGTTTCGTTGAAGCGCAGATAACGGTCCTGTTGTTCCAGTCGTTTGGCTTCGTAAAACTGTACCGGGTCGAGGTTGCCCAGCAGGCGACGGTGGAAGGTGGCGAACAGCTTGTCGCTGCCGGTGAGCAGCCGCGCTTCGAGCAGGGCGCTCTGCACGGTGATGTCCTTGGCCGCCTCGTTCAGGCATTCCGGGATGGTGCGGACACTGTGGCCGATTTCCAGGCCGATGTCCCAGAAGCAGCCGACCAGCTTTTCCAGCTTGGCCTCGGTGCTGGCGCTGGCCGCCTGCGGCAGCAGGATCAGCAGGTCGATGTCGGAGGCCGGATAGAGTTCGCCGCGGCCGTAGCCGCCGACGGCGGCGAGGGCGATCGATGACGGGAAGGCAAAGTCCGACCACAGGCGACGAAGTACCTCATCGACATCGGCACAACGTTGGCGGAGCAGGGCCTCGGCATCGTTGTCGGCTTCGTAGCGTGCCTGCAGGGCCGCTTGGCGGGCCTTGATGTCGGCCCGCAGGGCAGCGACGTCGATGCTCATCAGGCAATCCAGTCTGGCTTGGGGCGGCAGCCGGCGGAGAGCGTCATGATCTCGTAACCGGTGTCGGTGACCAGCAGGGTGTGTTCCCACTGTGCCGACAGGCTACGGTCCTTGGTGACGATCGTCCATCCGTCCGGCATCTCGCGGATGGCAGCCTTGCCGGCGTTGATCATCGGTTCGATGGTGAAGGTCATGCCGGGGAGCAGCTCGATGCCGGTGCCGGCCTTGCCGTAATGAACCACCTGCGGGTCTTCATGGAACTTGGCGCCGATGCCGTGGCCACAGAATTCGCGAACGACGGAATAACCGTTCTTTTCAGCATGCTTCTGGATGATGGCGCCGATGTCGCCGAGGCGGGCGCCTGGGCGGACGACCGAAATGCCCAGCCACAGGCATTCGAAGGTGATTTCGCACAGGCGCTTGGCCTGGATCGAAGCTTCGCCGACGATGAACATGCGGCTGGTGTCGCCGTGGTAGCCGTCCTTGATCGTGGTGATGTCGAGATTGACGATGTCGCCGTTTTTCAACACGCGGTCGCTCGGTACGCCATGGCAGACCTGCTGGTTGATCGAGGTGCAGATCGACTTCGGGTAGGGGTCGTAACCCGAAGGCGCATAGTTGAGCGGAGCCGGGATGCAGCCCTGGACATCGACCATGTAGTCGTGGCAAAGCCGGTCGAGTTCTTCGGTGGTCACTCCGGGTTTGACGAAAGGTTCGATGTAGTCGAGAACCTCGGCGGCGAGGCGACCGGCGACGCGCATTTTTTCGATTTCTTCGGGCGTCTTGATGGTAATGCTCATGGCTGTTCTTGGTGCGGTTGAAGGTGCCAAGGATAAATGATGCACCGGGTTTAGCAAAGCCGCAGGCGCCGGTGATGGCATACTGCGCGGGGTTTTAGCAAGGAGCGATGAATGTCGATACTGTTGTTGGGCAAGGATGGGCAGGTAGGTTGGCAATTGCAGCGGGCGCTGGCGCCGCTGGACGAGGTGGTGGCTTGCGGTCGCGCGCAGTGCGACATCGCCGATCCCGAACAGTTGCGTGCCCGGGTGGCCGAGTTGCGGCCTTCGGTGATCGTCAATGCCACCGCCTATACCGCGGTCGACAAGGCCGAATCGGATGCCGATGCGGCGCATGCGGTCAACGCCCGCGGGCCGGGCGTGCTGGCCGAGGCGGCGGCAGCTTGCGGCGCGCTGCTGGTGCATTATTCGACCGATTACGTGTTCGACGGGAGCAAGACCGGCGCCTGGGGCGAAACCGATGCGCCGGCACCGCAGGGCGTTTACGGGCAGAGCAAGCTGGCCGGCGAGCAGGCCATCGCGCAAAGCGCCTGCAAGTCGCTGATCTTTCGCACCAGTTGGGTGTTCGGCGAGCACGGTGGCAACTTCGTCAAGACCATCCTGCGTCTGGCCGGCGAGCGCGATGCGCTGGGCATCGTGGCCGACCAGGTCGGCTCGCCGACACCGGCCGCGCTGATTGCCGACGTCACCGCCGCTGCGTTGCTGCGCCTGGATGGCGGTCGCCACCTGGCTGCTGCCGAACATCGCCTCTATCATCTGGCAGCGGCGAATCCGGTGAGCTGGCATGCTTTTGCCTGCCGGATCGTCGAACTGGCGCGGGCTCGCGGTGCGCAGTTGCGGGTCGAAGCCGATGCCATCCGGCCGATCGCCACCGCCGACTACCCGACGCCGGCGCGTAGACCGGCCAATTCGCGCCTGGATTGCAGCAAGCTGGAACGTGACTTCGCTTTGCGCATGCCGGACTGGGAACCTTATCTGGCGCGCATGCTGGACGTCTACCTGCGCTGAATGCGTTGTGGCAGCGAAGCCTGGCGTATCTCGGGCTTCTTGCCGGCCGATTAAGCTGCTATAATCGCAGAGTTTTTCCCGGTCGAAGTCGGCCGGAAGAAGCGGCGGCGTGCACGGTGTGCGTCGTCAAATCCTCACATCCGCCGATTAAGGGTGTTCGTCAGAATCTAATAATGACGGGCGTTAGCGGCGGGTGGCGGTTCAACCCTTAAGGAGTTTTACATGTCCGTTACCATGCGTGAAATGCTGGAGGCCGGTGTCCACTTTGGTCACCAGACCCGTTTCTGGTCCCCCAAGATGGCCCCGTACATCTTCGGCGCCCGCAACAAGATTCATATCGTCAACCTCGAAAAGACCCTGGCCAAGTACAACGAAGCCATGGCTTTCGTGAAGAAGCTGTCGGCTAACCGCGGCAACGTGCTGTTCGTCGGCACCAAGCGCCAGGCCCGTGAAATCGTCGCCGAAGAAGCAGCACGCGCCGGCGCTCCCTGTGTCGACCAGCGCTGGCTGGGCGGCATGTTGACCAACTTCAAGACGGTCAAGACCTCGATCAAGCGCCTCAAGGACATGGAACTGGCCGTTGAAGCCGGCGACCTGGAAAAGATGTCCAAGAAGGAAGCCCTGACCTTCCGTCGCGAACTGGAAAAGCTGCAGAAGTCCATCGGCGGCATCAAGGACATGGGCGGCCTGCCGGACGCCATCTTCGTCATCGACGTCGGCTATCACAAGATCGCCATCACCGAAGCCGGCAAGCTCGGCATTCCGGTCATCGGCGTGGTCGATACCAACCACTCCCCGGAAGGCGTCGATTACGTCATCCCGGGTAACGATGACTCTTCCCGCGCCATTCAGCTGTACGCCCGTGGCGTGGCCGATGCCATCCTCGAAGGCCGCAGCATGGCCGTGCAGGAAATCGTTGCCGGTGGCGACGATGAGTTCGTCGAAGTCGTCGACGCTGCTGAATAAATATTGATGTAATGGCGGGGCCTCAGGCTCCGCCAGGTTTACAAGCTCAGGAGAAGAATATGGCGGCAATTACCGCAGGTATGGTGGCAGAGCTGCGCGGCAAGACCGACGCGCCGATGATGGAGTGCAAGAAGGCGCTGACCGAAGCCGACGGCGACATGGTCAAGGCCGAAGAGATCCTCCGCGTCAAGCTGGGCAACAAGGCTTCCAAGGCTGCTGCCCGCATCGCCGCGGAAGGCATCGTGGCCATCAGCATCGCTGCCGACGGCAAGACCGGCGCGATCATCGAAGTCAATTCGGAAACCGACTTCGTCGCCAAGAACGACGATTTCATCGCGCTGGCCAACGGCTGTGCTGCGCTGGTCGCCGAAAAGAACCCGGCCGACGTGGCCGCCCTGTCGGCCCTGCCGATGGGTGAAGGTACCGTCGAATCGACCCGCACCGCGCTGGTCGGCAAGATCGGTGAGAACATGAGCATCCGCCGCTTCGTCCGTTGCGAAGCCAAGGGCAAGCTCGTTTCCTACATCCACGGCGGCGCCAAGGTTGGCGTGCTGGTTGATCTGGTCGGTGGCGACGAGCAACTGGGCAAGGATCTGGCCATGCACATCGCCGCTTCCAAGCCGAAGTCGCTGGATGCCTCGGGCGTTTCCGCCGAACTGCTCGACACCGAGCGTCGCGTTGCCATCGAAAAGGCCCGCGAAGCCGGCAAGCCGGAAGCTATGCTGGAAAAGATTGCCGAAGGCACCGTCCAGAAGTACCTGAAGGACGTGACCCTGCTCGGTCAGGTCTTCGTCAAGGCCGAAGACGGCAAGCAGACCATCGAACAACTGCTGAAGCAGAAGGGCGCTTCGGTGGCCAGCTTCACGCTGTTCATGGTCGGCGAAGGCATCGAGAAGAAGGTTGACGATTTCGCTGCCGAAGTCGCTGCCCAGGCTGCCGCCGCTGCTGCCAAGAAGTAATCTTCCGTAAAGGAATCGCCGATGACCACCCCCAAGTACAAACGCATTCTCCTGAAACTCTCCGGTGAGGCCCTGATGGGCAACGATGCCTACGGCATCAATCCGCAAGTAATTGCGGAAATCTGCGGCGAGATCAAGGCGGTTGCCGATCTGGGGGTGGAAATCGGTGTCGTGATCGGCGGTGGCAACATCTTCCGCGGCATGGCCGGTACGGCCACCGGGATGGATAGGGCCACCGCGGATTACATGGGCATGCTGGCCACGGTGATGAACGCCATGGCACTGTCCGACGCGATGCGTCAATGTGGTCTGAATGCCCGCGTGCAGTCGGCCCTGAATATCGAGCAGGTGGTCGAGCCCTACATCCGCGGCAAGGCCATCCGCTATCTCGAAGAAGGCAAGGTGGTCATTTTCGGTGCCGGCACCGGCAACCCCTTCTTCACCACCGATACCGCCGCAGCCTTGCGCGGATCGGAGATCGGCGCGGAAATCGTGCTCAAGGCGACCAAGGTCGACGGCATTTACACCGCCGACCCGAAAAAGGACCCGTCGGCCACGCGCTACGACAAGATCAGCTTCAACGATGCGATCTCGCAAAACCTCGCGGTCATGGATGCCACGGCTTTCGCTCTGTGCCGCGACCAGAAACTGCCGATCAACGTCTTCTCCATTTTCAAGACCGGCGCGCTCAAGCGCGTGGTTTGCGGCGAAAATGAGGGGACGCTGGTCTACTGCTGAGGGATAGAGAGATGATTGCCGAACTCAAGAAAACCGCCGAAGCGAAGATGCAGAAGTCGCTCGAAGCGCTCAAGAACGACTTGCTCAAGATTCGTACCGGCCGCGCCCACACCGGCCTGCTCGACCACGTGATGGTCGATTACTACGGCTCGCCGGTACCGGTGAACCAGGTTGCCAACATCACCTTGGTCGATGCCCGCACCCTGGGTGTTCAGCCCTGGGAAAAGAACATGGTGCAGAAGGTCGAGAAGGCGATCCGCGATTCCGACCTTGGCCTGAATCCGGCTTCGCAGGGCGATCTGATCCGCGTGCCGATGCCGGCGCTGACCGAAGAACGGCGCAAGGAAATGATCAAGGTCGTCAAGCATGAAGGCGAGGGCGCCAAGGTGGCGATCCGCAACCTGCGTCGCGATGCCAATACCCATCTCAAGGACGCGCTGAAGAAGGGCGATATTCCCGAGGACGACGAGCGTCGTGCCCAGGACGACGTCCAGAAGCTCACCGACAAATACATCGCCGAAGTCGACAAGATGCTCGCCGCCAAAGAGGCCGAGCTCATGCAGATCTGACGAAGCGCCAGCGTGGCCCTGTTCTCCAGCTCGACGCGGGACGTTCCGCAGGTCAATGCCGTACCCGTGCACGTTGCGGTGATCATGGACGGCAACGGTCGTTGGGCGAAGAAACGCTTTCTTCCCCGGGTGGCCGGCCATTTCAAGGGGCTCGACCTGTTGCGGGAGATGGTGCGGGCCTGCCTCGACCGCGGCATTCGCTACCTGACCGTATTCGCGTTCTCTTCGGAGAACTGGCGCCGGCCGCAGGAGGAAGTCAGCCTGCTGATGCAGTTGTTCGCCAAGGCGCTGCAGCAGGAGGTGGCCAAGCTCAACCGCAATGAGGTTCGCCTGCGCGTGGCCGGCGACCTGTCCCGTTTTGACCCCTTCCTGCAGGGGCTGGTCCGGGACGCCGAGGAAAAAACGGCGACCAATCAGAAGCTTGACCTGACCATCTGCGCCAACTATGGCGGTCGCTGGGACATCATGCAGGCGCTCAATCGCCTCGCCCAGGCTTGCCCGGAGAAGGCCGGTGCGTGGAGCGAGGAAGATCTCGCACCCTACCTGTCGATGGCTTTTGCGCCCGAACCCGACCTGTTCATCCGCACCGGTGGCGAGGAGCGGATCAGCAACTTCCTGCTCTGGCAGTTGGCCTACACCGAGTTCTATTTCACGCCGACACTGTGGCCGGATTTCGATACCGAGGCCTTTGCCAAGGCGATCACCTCCTACCAGCGGCGCGAACGGCGTTTCGGGCGGACCAGCGAACAGTTGCCAGGCCAGGATAATGCTTAAAACCCGCGTCATCACGGCGCTGGCGTTGATGGCCGTGCTCCTGCCCAGCCTGTTCTGGCTGCCGCAGATGGCCTGGGCCTGGCTGATTGCCGCCTTCATCGGTGTCGGCGCCTGGGAGTGGGGCGCCTTGCTCGGCTGGCGGTCGCGCGCCCGCCTGCTCCTTGGCGTGGCGACGGCGCTGCTGTGCGCCCTGCTGGCATGGACTGAGGCTGCCGCCATCGGTGCTGCCGGCTTCGTTCCCGCGCAGACCTGGGTCTTTCTCTTTTACGGCCTGTCGGCGGCCTTCTGGTTGTTGCTCATTCCCTTCTGGCTGCGCGGCAAGTGGTCTCTGCACGGAGTTTCCGGATTGCTGGTCGGAGCCTTGGTCCTGCTTCCCACCTGGCTCGCCATGGTCCAGTTGCGCGCGGTCGGCCCGGCTGTCCTGCTGGCGGTTTTCGCAGTCGTCTGGATGGCCGACATCGCTGCGTATTTTGCCGGTCGCCGCTTCGGCAAGCACAAGCTGGCGCCCAGCATCAGCCCCGGCAAGACCTGGGAAGGCGCTTACGGTGCCATCGTCGGTGTGCTCGTCTATGGCCTGATCGTCGGTCATTTCTTCATGGCCGACGTCCCGCTGCCGCTGTGGGTTGCCGCCTTGCTGCTGGTGACGGCGGTCAGCATTGTCGGTGACCTGTTCGAGTCGATGCTCAAACGCAAGGCTGGCATCAAGGACAGCAGCAACGTGCTGCCTGGCCACGGCGGCGTGCTCGACCGCATCGACAGCCTGACCTCGACCCTGCCGGTGGCGGCGCTGGCCTGGCTTCTGTTCTTTCAGCGCGGATGATGCAGCAGAACATAACCGTACTGGGTTCGACCGGTTCGATCGGCGTCAGCACCCTCGATGTCATCCGTCGGCACCCTGATCGCTACCGGGCCTTCGCGCTGTGCGCGCATACCCAGGTCGACAAGCTGTTCGAGCAATGCCTGGAGTTCCGCCCGCTTTTTGCCGTGCTGCGCGACGCCGCACTGGCCGACGAGCTGACCGAACGCTGCCGGGCAGCCGGATTGCCGACCGAAGTCCGCCACGGCGTTGCCGCGCAGATCGAGCTCTCCTCGCTGCCTGAAGTCGACGCGGTGATGGCGGCGATCGTTGGCGCCGCCGGCCTTGCACCGACCTTGGCGGCAGCCCGGGCGGGCAAGCGGGTGATGCTGGCGAACAAGGAAGTCCTGGTCATGGCCGGTGAACTGTTCATGCACGCGGTGCGTGAACACGGCGCCACCTTGCTCCCGGTGGATAGCGAACATAACGCGATCTTCCAGGCGCTGCCCGGCGATTTTAGCCGCGGTCTGGCCGCCTGCGGGGTCGGGAAAATCCTGCTCACTGCTTCCGGTGGACCATTCCGCAATACGCCGCTGGCCGAACTTGGCCAGGTGACACCGGACCAGGCCTGCGCTCATCCGAACTGGGTGATGGGGCGCAAGATTTCGGTCGATTCGGCGACCATGATGAACAAAGGCCTGGAGGTGATCGAGGCGCGCTGGCTGTTCGACGCGCCGCCGGCGATGATCCAGGTGGTCGTTCATCCGCAGAGCGTGATTCATTCGGCGGTCCAGTACGTCGATGGTTCAGTGCTTGCCCAGCTGGGCAACCCCGACATGCGTACGCCGATCGCCTATGCCATGGCCTGGCCGGAGCGGATTGCTGCCGGCGTCGAGCCGCTTGACCTGTTCCGCATCGCCCGCCTCGATTTCTTTGCCCCGGACTTCGAACGTTTCCGCTGCCTGCAGCTGGCCTACGACGTCCTCAACGAGGGTGGCACGGCTCCGGCCATTCTCAATGCTGCCAACGAGATTGCGGTCGCCGCCTTCCTCGACGGCCGCTTGTCCTTCCTCGACATCGCCCGCCTCAATGAGGCCGTCCTTGCCGCCCTGCCAGCCGGTCCGGAAGGGAGTCTGGACGATGTCCTTGGCGCCGACGGCGAAGCCCGGCGGATTGCCGGCGCAATGATCGCCGGGGGGCGCATCGGATGAGCGAGCTGCCGTTCTATCTGGCGGCTTTCGCCCTGGTGCTCGGGGTCCTGATCGTTTTCCACGAACTCGGGCATTACCTGGCTGCGCGCTGGTGCGGGGTCAAGGTGCTGCGTTTCTCCGTCGGTTTCGGCAAGGTGCTGTGGTCGCGCCGTTACGGTCGGGACGATACCGAATGGGCGCTTTGCGCTTTCCCGCTGGGTGGCTACGTCAGCATGCTCGACGAGCGCGAGGCTGCGGTGGCACCCGAGGAACAACATCGGGCCTTCAACCGGCAGACCGTGGGCAAACGCAGTTTCATCGTCGTTGCAGGTCCGCTGGCCAACTTCCTGCTCGCCATCCTCCTGTACTGGGGCATCTTCATGCATGGCAGCCAGGAGTTGCTGCCCATCCTCGGCGCCCCGCCTGCCGATTCGCCTGCGGCCATGGCCAGGATCGTTGCCGGTGAGGAAGTGCGCCGCATCGACGGCGAGCCGGTGGCAACCTGGAACGACCTGCGCTGGCAGATACTGCAGAAGGCCGCCGGCAGAGAACGGGTCGAACTGGAAGTCATCAACGAACGCGGCGAGATTGCCGTTCGCCATCTCTACCTTGCCGCAGTCGCCGAGGAGGGCTGGGAAGGCGACCCCCTGGCGCATCTGGGCTTGCGTCTTTATCGTCCCGACCTGCCGCCGGTCCTCGGTTCGGTGAGCGCTGGCGGGGTGGCGGCCCAGGCAGGTCTGCAAGCCGGTGATCGCATTTTACGTATCGATGAGGCGCGGATAGAGAGCTGGCACCAGCTGGTCTTGATCGTCCGTGAGGCCGTCGGGAAATCGCTGAAGCTGGAGGTGGAGCGTCAGGGGCGGGTGTTTTCCGTCGCCGTGACGCCGGAGGCGTTCTCCGACCGTGGCCTGCGTATCGGCCGTATCGGTGTCGGTGTGGCCGAGCCGGCGGGAGGCCAGCGCGAATTGCGTACCTTCGTCCGCTACGGCTTCTTTGCGGCTGCGCTCAAGGCGGTGGTCGAGACCGGTGAGCAATCGCTGTTTAGCCTGCGCATGCTGGGCAAGATGCTGGTTGGCGAAGTGTCCTGGAAAAATCTCTCGGGGCCGGTAACGATTGCCGACTACGCCGGGCAGTCGGCAAAGCTTGGTTTGGATTACTATGTCAAGTTCATGGCCCTGGTCAGCGTCAGCCTCGGGGTCCTGAACCTGCTTCCCATCCCGATGCTGGATGGTGGGCATTTGATGTATCATGTGATTGAAGTCGTCAGGCGAAAGCCGCTCTCCGAGCGGGCAATGGTCATCGCGCAGCAGTTGGGCATGGCCATTCTGTTCTCCCTGATGGCTTTCGCATTTTTTAACGATTTGACTCGCCTTTTTGGCGGCTAACGATGAAAAAAACCCTGTTGTCAGCCCTGGTTGCCGGACTTTTTGCCTTGCCTGCAATGGCTTTCGAGCCTTTCGTCGTCAAGGACATCCGTGTCGAAGGCATACAGCGTACCGAGGCCGGCACCGTCTTCAGCTACCTGCCGCTCAAGGTGGGCGATACCCTGGACAATGACAAGGCAGCGCAGGCGATCAAGGCGCTGTTTGCCACCGGGTTTTTTCGCGATGTCCGCATCGAGGTCGACAAGGACGTCATGGTGGTCGTGGTCCAGGAGCGGCCAGCCATTTCCTCGCTCAACTTCGTCGGCATGAAGGAGTTCGAGAAGGATGCGATCATCAAGGCGCTCAAGGAAGTCGGTATCGCCACCGGTCGTATCTTCGACCGCTCGCTTCTTGATAAGGCCGAGCAGGAACTGAAGCGTCAGTATCTCTCCCGCGGCAAGTATTCTGCCCAGGTCACGACGACGGTGACGCCGCTGGAACGTAACCGGGTCGGCATCAATTTCAACATCGTCGAAGGCGACGCCGCCAAGATTCGCCAGATCAACATCGTCGGCGCCAAGGCTTTCCAGGAAAAGGAGCTGTTGTCGCTGTTCGAACTGACGACGCCGGGCTTCCTGACCTGGTACACGAAGAATGACCAGTATTCGCGGCAAAAGCTGTCGGCCGACCTGGAGAAGCTGAAGTCCTTCTACCTTGATCGCGGCTACCTCGAATTCAACGTCGATTCGACCCAGGTCTCGATTTCGCCTGACAAGCAGGATGTGTTCATCACCCTCAACGTCAGTGAGGGCGAGCGCTACCGTGTTGCTTCGGTCAAGCTGGCTGGCGAGCTGACTCTGTCGGAAGCGGAACTGCGTCAGTTGGTCCAGGTTCGCCCCGGTGATGTCTTCTCCCGGGAAAAACTCAACGAATCCACCAAGGCGATCAGCACCCGTCTCGGTACCGAAGGTTATGCCTTCGCCAACGTCAACGCCGCGCCGGAACTCAACCGCGAGAAGCGTCTGGTCGACTTCACCATCTTCGTCGATCCGGGCAAGCGGGTGTATGTCCGCCGCGTCAATGTCACCGGCAATACCCGGACGCGCGACGAAGTTGTCCGCCGCGAAATCCGCCAGATGGAGAGCGGCTGGTACGATGCCGCCAAGGTCCAGGCGTCCAAGGAACGGGTCGACCGGCTTGGTTTCTTCTCCGACGTGGCGGTGGAAACTCCGCCGGTGGCGGGGACTTCGGACCAGCTCGACGTCAATGTCAACGTCACCGAAAAACCGACCGGCAACCTGATGCTCGGGGTCGGTACCTCAAGCACCGACAAGCTCATCCTGTCCGGCTCGATCGCGCAGAACAACTTCCTCGGTAGCGGCAACAACGTCTCGATCCAGGTCAATTCCTCGAAGTCCAACCGGACTTACGCCTTCTCCTACACCAATCCCTATTTCACCCCGGATGGTGTCAGCCAGGGCTTCGACATCTACCACCGGACGACCGACACCAGCTCCACCGACATCGCCTACTACAAGTCGAAGTCTTCCGGCGCCGGCGTTCGCTGGGGCTTCCCCATCGACGAACATCAATCGCTGTCGTTTGGCGTCGCCGTGGACAATACGTCGATCGAAGTCTTCGACGAGAGCCCGAACTACTACAAGACTTATGTGCAGAAGTTCGGCAAGAGCAACCTCTCCCTGCCGCTGACCTTCGGCTGGGCCTACGACAATCGCAACAGCTTCTTCTTCCCGACCTCCGGCTCACTGATCCGGGCCAGCCTAGAAGTCGCGATACCCGGTGGCGACTTGAAGTACTGGCGCTACGGCTTGCAGCACCAGAAGTATTTCCCGCTGAACAAGTCGCTGACCCTGATGCTGGGTGCCGATATCGGCGCCGCCAAGGGCCTCAGCGGCCAGGAACTCCCGTTCTTCAAGAACTACTATGCGGGCGGCGTTTCCTCGGTGCGCGGTTTCAAGGCCAGCACGCTGGGCACGGCCGGGACCATCGAGGCCGGCGACCGCGTTGGCGGCAACCGCAAGCTGGTGGGCAATGCCGAGTTGTTGTGGAGCCTGCCGGGCTTCGAGAAGAGCGCCCGTATCGGCCTGTTCTTCGATGCCGGTCAGGTCTATGCTGCGGGTGACAAGCTCGACTTCGGCGAATTGCGCTATTCTGCGGGCTTGACCGCATCCTGGATCTCGCCGGTCGGTCCCTTGAAGTTCAGCCTCGGTGCGCCTTTGAACAAGAAGGATCAGGACGAGTCCGAGACCTTCCAGTTCCAGTTGGGTACTACTTTTTAATTCAGGAGTCACATGTTGAAAGTCAAAACTCTCCTTCTCGCCTCGTTGATGTCCGCCATGAGTCTGACAGCGGTCAGTGCGGCTGAACTGAAGGTTGGTTACGTCGATACGCAGCGTATTTTCCGTGACGCTCCGGCTGCCCAGCGGGCGGCAAAGAAGCTGGAAAGTGAATTCTCCCGCCGCGATCAGGAACTACAGCGCATGGCCAAGCAGTTGCAGGGTCTGCAGGAAGCCCTGGAGCGCAATTCGCCGACCATGGCCGAGTCCGAGCGCCGGGCCAAGGAAAAGGAATTCGGCGAACTGTCGCGCGAGTTCCAGCGCCGTCAGCGTGAATTCCGCGAAGACCTGAACCTGCGTCAGAACGAAGAAAACGCCGCAGTGATCGAGAAGGCCAACCGGGCCATCAAGCAGATCGCCGAGTCGGACAAGTTCGACCTGATCCTGCAGGACGTGGTCTGGGTCAGCCCGCGCCTGGACATCACCGAACGCGTCATCAAGGCGCTTTCCGACGGTAAGTGATGCAGCAGGCCGCTCAAGGCATTTCCTATACGCTTGCCGAAATCGCCGCCCAGTTGGGCGGCGATGTGCTTGGGGATAGCGATATTCGCATTTCCCGGGTGTCGACGCTGGCTGCGGCCGGCGAGGGCGAAATCGCCTTCCTCGCCAACCGCAAGTACCGTAGCCAATTGCAGACCACCCGGGCATCGGCCGTGCTGCTCACGCCGGCCGACGCGGCGGGCTTCTCCGGTGCCTGCATCGTCACCGCCAACCCTTATGCCTACTACGCTCGCGTGGCCAGCCTGCTCAATCCGCCCCCGGGTGGGGAGGTCGGCGTGCATCCCAGCGCGCTGGTGAGCTCGCCGCTGCCTGACGATGTATCGGTCGGGCCGCTGGTCTGCATCGGTCGTCAGGTCGAGATCGGGGCCGGAGTCGTTATCCACGCCGGCTGCGTGATTGGCGACGGCGCCCGGATCGGTGCTGGCTCGCTCCTCTATCCGAACGTCACCGTGTATCACGGCTGCGTCCTCGGCGAGCGCGTGATTGTCCATGCCGGGGCAGTGATCGGCGCCGATGGCTTCGGCTTTGCGCCGGAGGGCAAGTCCTGGGTCAAGATTCCGCAGATCGGCGTGGTTCGCATCGGCAACGACGTCGAAATCGGTGCCAACACCACCATCGACCGCGGCGCGCTGGAAGACACGGTGATCGGCGACGGCTGCAAGATCGACAATCAGGTCCAGGTCGCGCACAACTGCCGGATCGGACCGAACAGTGTCCTTGCCGGTTGCGTCGGTGTTGCCGGTAGCGTGACCATGGGCGAGCATTGCGTGGTCGGCGGTGCCGGCATGGTCACCGGGCATATCTCGCTGGCCGCGGGTACCACCATTTCTGCGGGTTCTCTGGTGATGAAGAACATCAATGAACCAGGGGCGCGCTATACCGGGGTTTTTCCGCTCGATACCCACGATGACTGGGTGCACAACGCAGCCCATATCCGGCGTCTGGGGAAGTTGGCGGATCGTGTTGCAGAACTTGAGAAAAAACTTAAAGACATACAAATAAAGGATTGATTAAAATGGATATTCATCAAATTCTTGAGCATCTGCCGCACCGTTATCCCTTCCTGCTGGTCGACCGTGTCGTCGATCTGGTGCCGGGCAAGACCATTCACGCCTACAAGAACGTCACCATCAACGAACCTTTTTTCATCGGCCATTTTCCCCACCATCCGGTCATGCCTGGGGTGCTGATCATGGAAGCACTGGCCCAGGCGGCCGGCATCCTGTCGTTCAAGACCATGGAAGAAAAGCCGTCGCCCGACACCGTGTTCTACTTCGCCGGCATCGACGAAGCCCGCTTCAAGCGCCCGGTCATGCCCGGCGACCGTCTCGACCTGCACGTCGAGATCGAGCGGCAGATGCGCGGTATCTGGAAGTACAGCGCCGAAGCCAAGGTCGATGGTCAGCTCGCCGCTTCGGCCAAGCTGATGTGCGCCAAGCGGGATCTGTGAAATGATCCATCCGACTGCCATCGTCGACCCGGCAGCGCGCCTGGGCGCCAACGTCGAAATCGGTGCTTATTCGATCATCGGACCGCATGTCGAAATAGGCGACAACACCGTTGTCGGGCCGCATGTGGTGATTACCGGGCACACACGCATCGGTCGCGACAACCGCATTTTCCAGTTCTGTTCGCTGGGCGAGGTGCCGCAGGACAAGAAATACGCCGGCGAACCGACCCGCCTGGAGATCGGCGACCGCAACACGATCCGCGAGTTCTGCACCTTCAATCTGGGCACGGTCCAGGATGCGGGCGTGACGCGCATCGGCGACGACAACTGGATCATGGCCTATGTGCACATCGCGCACGACTGCCAGGTCGGCAACAAATGCACCTTCGCCAATAATGCCTCGCTCGCCGGCCACGTGGTGGTGGACGACTGGGCCATCCTCGGCGGTTTCACCGGGGTGCACCAGTTCTGCCGCATCGGCGCGCACGTCATGACTGCGGTCAGCACCGTGATCCTGCAGGATGTTCCGCCTTACCTGATGGCTGCCGGCAATACCGCCCAGCCTTACGGCATCAACGTCGAGGGCCTGAAACGCCGCGGTTTCACGGCCGACGGCATCACCGCGCTCAAGCGGGCTTACCGGACCATCTACAAATCCGGCCTGCTGCTCGAAGAGGCGCGCGCCAAACTGGTCGAGGAAGCCCGCACGCAACCGGACATCCAGCGTTTCGTCGATTTCCTGGCGGTTTCCAAACGGGGCATCATCCGCTGACATGAGCAGACCCGTGCGAATTGCCCTGGTGGCGGGAGAGGCCTCCGGTGACCTGCTGGGCGGACACCTGATTGCCGCCATCAAGCAGCAGCTTCCCGATGCCGTGTTCTACGGTATCGGCGGTCCGCGCATGCAGTCCGAAGGCATGGAGTGCTGGTGGCCGATGGGCAAGTTGTCGGTGATGGGCTACTGGGATGCGCTCAAGCATTACCGCGAGATTTCCGGTATCCGCCGGCAACTGCGCAAACGCCTGCTCGACCAGCGGCCGGATATCTTCATCGGCATCGATGCGCCGGATTTCAATCTGGGCCTGGAAGCGGCGCTCAAGGCTGCCGGTGTGCCGACCGTGCACTACGTCAGCCCCTCGATCTGGGCGTGGCGTGGTGGCCGGATCAAGAAAATCGGTGCTGCCGTCAAGCGCGTGCTGGCGCTGTTCCCGATGGAGCCGCCGATCTACGAAAAAGCCGGCATCCCGGTCAGCTACGTCGGTCACCCGCTGGCCGACAGCATTCCGCTGCAGACCAGCCGCCAGGAAATCCGCGAAAAGCTCGCCCTGCCCAGGGATTACCCCATTTTCGCCCTGTTGCCTGGCAGCCGGCGCGGCGAGCTGGAAGCCATGGCCGATCTGTTCATCCAGACCGCCCGGCTAATCCGCGAGAACTTCCTGCCCGACGCGGTCTTTGTCGTGCCGCTCGCCACCCGCGAAACACGGCTGCAGTTCGAATCGGCGATTTATCGCCAGAAGGCAGCCGACGTACCGTTCCGCCTGCTCTTCGGCCATGCCCAGGATGCGGTCGGTGCAGCCGACGTCGCCCTGATCGCCAGCGGCACGGCGACCCTCGAAGCGGCGCTGATCAAGCGTCCGATGGTCATCACCTACCGGATTGCCCGTTTCTCCTACTGGCTGATGAAGCGGATGGCTTATCTGCCCTATGTCGGTTTGCCCAACGTCCTCTGCGGCCGTTTCGTCGTCCCGGAAATCCTCCAGGACGAAGCCACGCCCGAGAATCTCGCGCAGGCGCTGGTCAAGCTCTACGAGGACAAGGAAAACGCCCGGGCGATCGAGGAAACGTTCACCGACCTGCACCTGCAACTGCGTCAGAACACCGCCGAAAAGGCCGCGCGGGCGGTCATCGAATGCCTGAACTGATCGTCCCCGAGGGCTGCGTCTGCGGCATCGACGAAGCCGGACGCGGGCCGCTCGCCGGCCCGGTCGTCGCGGCGGCGGTGATCCTCGATCCGGCCCGGCCGATTGCCGGCCTCAACGACTCGAAAAAACTGTCGGAGAAGAAACGCGAGGCGCTGGCCGGCGAAATCCGGGAGAAGGCCCTGGCCTGGGCGGTGGCCGAGGCCAGCGTGGAGGAAATCGACCGCCTCAACATCCTGCACGCCAGCCTGCTCGCCATGCAGCGTGCGGTCGCCGGGTTGAGCGTTCGTCCCGAGCGGGCGCTGGTCGATGGCAACCGCTGCCCGGCCTTGCCGATGCCCGCCGAAGCCGTGGTCAAGGGCGATGGCAAGATCGCCTCGATTGCCGCCGCCTCGATCCTGGCCAAGACGGTACGCGACCACGGCATGCTGATCCTGCACCAGCGCTACCCGCAGTACGGTTTCGACCGGCACATGGGCTATCCGACGCCGGCTCATTTCGCCGCCCTCGAAGCGCATGGCGCTTCGCCCGTCCACCGCCAGAGTTTTGCGCCGGTCGCCCGGCAGTTGTCGCTGCTGTGAAACTGATCCAGTCGCGCGACAACGCTTTTTTCAAGCAGCTCAAGCGGCTCGCCGAATCCGGCCGCGAGCGGCGCAAGACCGGCCAGACCCTGCTCGACGGACTGCACCTGGTGCACGCCTGGGAGGCCAGCCGGGGGCCGGTCGAGCAGCTGCTGGTCAGCGAATCGGCGCTGGCTGGCGGCGAGATCGCGGCCTATGTCGATGGGCGCGACGGCATCATTCTCGCCGACTCGCTGATGCGCGAATTGGGCTTGGTCGATACCCCCAGCGGTCTGCTCGCCGTGGTCTCCGTGCCGCAGGCCAAGGCTGCGCCCGACCTCGACTGCGACGCCGTCTTGCTCGATGGCGTGCAGGACCCGGGCAATGTCGGCACCCTGTTGCGCACCGCCGCCGCCGCCGGAGTGCGTCAGGTCTTGCTGGGCCCGGGCTGCGCCGCGGCGTGGGCGCCGAAGGTCCTGCGCGCCGGGCAGGGCGCGCATTTTGTCGTCGATGTTTTCGAAGACGTCGATCTCGCCGCCTACCTGGCCGACTACCGCGGCACCAGCGCGGTCACCTGCCTCGACGGCGCCAGTTCGCTCTATTCAAGCCACTGGCAGGGGCCGCTGGCCTGGGTTTTCGGCGCCGAAGGGCAGGGTGTCAGCCCGGCCCTGATCGACGCGGCCCGGCTGCGCCTTTGCATTCCCATGCCGGGCGCGGTTGAGTCGCTCAACGTCGCTGCTGCCGCCGCCGTCTGCCTGTTCGAGATGGTCCGCCGCCGGTCGGAAAATCGCTAAGACCCCGGGCCGGCGAAAAATCAGGGGAACGGATCATCCATTCCGCACTCCAAGCAGCGCCCTGCAACCATGGAGAAGACAATGAACGACAGCCTTTACGATATTCCCCTGCAGACGCTGGACGGCCGTCCAGCCAGCCTGCGCGATTACGCCGGTGAGGTGCTGCTGGTGGTCAACGTCGCCTCGCGCTGCGGCCTGACGCCGCAATACGAAGGTCTGGAAAAGCTGCATCAGGCGCTGGCGCCGCGCGGTCTGCAAGTGCTCGGTTTCCCCTGCAACGATTTTGCCGCCCAGGAGCCCGGCACCGCCGACGATATCCGCGAATTCTGCAGCACCAGCTACGGCGTCAGCTTCCCGCTGTTCGCCAAGGTGCAGATCAACAGCGAGCCGCGGCATCCGCTTTACGCCGCGCTGATTGCCGCGATCCCGAACGCAGTCTATCCGGCAGACAGCGATTTCCGCGACAAGCTGGCCGGCTACAAGCTGCTGCCGGCGCACGATACCGACGTGCTGTGGAACTTCGAGAAGTTCCTGATCGATCGCCATGGCAAGGTCATCGGCCGTTTTTCGCCGGATACCGCGCCCGACGACGCCGGGCTGCGCGCCGCCATCGAGGCCGCGCTCGGATGAGTTTGCCGGCTGCCGGCGACAGCCTGCCGATGATCGATGTCTACCTGCCGATGATGAAATCGGCAGCGATCATCTCGGCCGGCAAGCTCGGTCTGTTCGAAGCACTGGCCGACGGCCCGCTGAACGCCGAGCAACTGGCCGGGCGCTTGTCCTCTTCGGTGCGCGGTGTCGCCACGCTGGCCGATTTCCTGGTCAGCATCGCCTATCTCGAACGCGATGGCGCTGCCTACGCCAACAGTGCCTCGACCCAGCGCTGGTTCACCTCGCGCGGCAGCGTCGATTACACGCCGGGCCTGTTGTGGACCGCCGAGGCCTGGCCGATGATGGGCGATCTCGCCGGCGCGCTGCGCCGCGGCGGCCCGCAGACCACCTTGTGGGAAGAAATGCTGTCGCGGCCCCAGCTTGGCCAGCGCTTCGCCGCCTACATGGCAGCCTTCGCCCGCGACCTCGGGCCGGACCTGCTACGGTTGGTTCCCGTGCGTTCCGAGCAGCAGCGCCTGCTCGACCTTGGCGGTTCGCACGGCCTGCACAGCATCCGCTTCTGCGAACACTATCCCCAATTGAGCGCCCAGATCGTCGATTTTCCCAGCGCCCTGGCCGACACCCCGGCGCGGCTGGCCGCGCACGGCCTGAGCGAGCGCATCGCGCTGACCCCGGCCAGCGTGCTCGACCATCAATGGGCGCCTGGGCAGGATGTGGTCTTTTACCTGTCGGTCGCGCACAACCAGACGGCCGATGACAACCGCCGGGTCATCCGGCGCATCCGCGACAGCCTCAACCCGGGCGGCCTGCTGGTCATCCACGAATACCTCGACGACCAGCCGCCGTCGCCCTATCTGGCGGCGTTCAAGCTGACCCTCTTGTACGAGACCGGAACCGGTATCCATCGCGAAGCGGATTACCGTAGCTGGCTGGCCGAAGCCGGTTTCGGCGTGGTCAGGCGGATCGACCTCGATCCGCTGGAGAAGGGCTCGCTGCTGCTCGCCAGCGCCTAGATCGCGTCGAGTCGGACCACCCGGTCGAAGGCTGTTTCGATGCCGTCGCGGTGACTGATCCAGAGCACTGTCCGTCCCTGCAGGTGCTGGCGCAGGCGCCGGATCAGTCCGGCCTCGGACTGCGGATCGAGGCCTTCGCCCGGTTCGTCGAACAGCAGGATGGGCGCCTCGCGCAGCAGCATCCGGGCAATTGCCAGGCGGCGGCGCTGGCCACCGGACAGGCTGGTCCCGCCTTCCTCGATCCAGGTCGCCAGACCGTCCTGCCAGCCGAGCTGCTCAGGGTCGAGATCGACCAGTTCGAGTACTTCGCGCATGCGTTCGACCGAGGCTGCCGGATCGGCCAGGCGCAGGTTGTCGGCCAGCGTGCCGGTCTTGGCCCAGGCGTGCTGGCCGGCACAGGCAATCTGCCGGCGCAGCGTCGATTCGTCCAGATTCTCGATGTCAATGCCACCGATGCGTATGCTGCCAGCCGCCGGTGTTTCGAAACGGGTCAGCAGATGGATCAAGGTGCTTTTGCCACAGCCGCTGCTGCCCTGCAGGCAGAGGTGCTGGCCGGCGGGGATGGACAGATTCAGGTCGGCGAACACCGGCGTATGTTCGTCCCAGGCAAAGCCCAGTCCGCGAATCTCGATTCCGGCATCGAGCGGCTGCGGACCCTGGGCGACGAAATTCTGCGCCGGCGCCTGGCTGGCGAGGGCGTCGATCCTTTGCGCCGCCGCCGCGGTTCCCGGCAGGTCGAGCGCAGCGCCGGCCAGCGGCAGCAGCGCCTCGTTGCAGCCGAGCAATAGCAGCACCAGGGCAGCGATCCACGGCCCGGGCAGATTCTGGTCGGGCAGCAAGGCCAGCGCGGTCCACGCCAGCAGACCGACCAGGATGCTCACCAGTGCCCGCAGCGCGGCAGCGCGGCGAGCGCTGGCGGCCTGGAGGTTCAGCCATTGCGCCGCAGCGTGATCCACGCGCTGGCGCTGGGCAGCCCAGGCCGGGGCGTGCAGCGACAGGTCTTCGAGCCCCTCGCTGCAATCGAGCAGATGGGTGCGCAGCGTCGCCCGCCCGCGGATCAGGCGGGGTTGCAGCACACCGCCCAGACGCCAGCCGAGCAGCGGCAGGGCGAGCAGGGTGGCGAGCAGGAGCAGGGGCAGCCAGAGCAGGGCCGGCGCGGCCCAGGCGAACAATGCAGCGACCACCAGGAAAACCACCGCCGCGGCAGCGGTTGGCATGATCAGGCGCGGGTAGAGATTGTCCAGGGCGTCGATGTCGCGGAGCAGGCGGTTCAGGGTTTCGGCGGCGTGGAAACGGCTGATCTGGCGCGGCGACAGCGCCGCCAGCCGGCGATAGAGCCAGACCCGCAGCGCTGCCAGCAGGCGGAAGGTGCCTTCGTGCGAGACCACCCGTTCGCCCCAGCGGCTGGCCGTGCGCACGATGGCGAAAGCGCGCACGCCAGCGCCGGGCGTGAAGAAATTGAAAGCCAGCGCGGTCGCCGGAGTCAGCCCGGCCAGCGCGGCGGCGGAGAGAAAACCGCCGGACAGGCTGAGCAGGCCGAGACTGCCGATCAGGGTCAGGACCCCGAGCAGCAAGCCGACCGCCAGCCAGCCGCCGGCACCGGACAGGCGAGCGAGAAAGGGGCGCAGCGCCGACAGACCTTCGCCGAGCCTCATGCCGGGCTCCCCAGCAAGTCGCCGGCCGGATCTGCAGCGATTTCCCCGCTGGCATGCAGGCGACCGTCGGCCAGGCGCAGGACCCGGTCGGCCAGCACCAGCGGCGCCGGTCGATGAGTGAGCAGGACGAGGGTCCTGCCCTGGCGCAGTTCGTCGATGCGGGCGATCACCCATTGCTCGGTATGCGCGTCCAGGCTGGCGGTCGGTTCGTCTAGCAGGAGCACGTCGGCGCGGCGCAGGCGAACCCGGGCCAAGGCCAGGCGGCGGAGTTGTCCACCGGACATCTGGCGACCCCCTTCGCCCAGACGGGTCGCCAATCCATCCGGCAGCTTGCCGAACCAGTCGGCCAGGCCGGCAAAGCGCAGGGCTTCCAGCAGGGCGTCGTCGTCGGCGTCGTGGCGGGCAACGCGCAGGTTGGCGGCCAGCGTGTCGGCGATCAGCCGGGGATGCTGGCTCATCCACGCCACCCGTTCGCGCCAGGCCGCCAGGTCCAGGTTATCGATCGGCTGTCCATCGATCAGGACCTGGCCGCGGTCGGCCCGCAACTGGCCGAGCAGCAGGCGCAGCAGAGTGGTCTTGCCACCGCCGCTGACGCCCTGGATGGCGACAGCCTCACCGGCGGCGACATGCAGCGTACAGTCGTCGAGCACGGTTTCCTGGTGGCGGTGAGCAAAACTGACGCCGTCCAGGTGCAGGCTTGGCACGCTACTGCCCAATTGCTGGCTGCCGCCGGCCGGTTGCGGGCTGTCGGCGTCGAGGATGGGCAACAGTTCGCCGGCCGCGGCCAGGGCTTCGGCGCGGGCGTGGTAATGGGTGCCGAGATCGCGCAGGGGTTGGTAGAACTCCGGCGCCAGCAGGAGAACGAAGAGCGCGAGCTGCAGGCTCAGGGCTTCGCCGTAGAGCCCGAAATCGAGGTAACCAAGCAGGCTCATGCCGAAATAGACCGCCGATACCGCAATCGATACCGAGGCAAAGAATTCCAGCACGGCACCGGACAGGAAGGCCAGGCGCAGCACGCTCATGGTCCGCCGGCGGAACTCGTCACCGATCTGCGCGACCTCGTCGCCGAGGCGTTGATGGGCGTCGAGCAGGCGCAGGGTGGGCAGACCCCGGATCAGGTCGAGGAAATGCCCGCTCATCCGTTGCAGCGCCTGAAACTGCTCGGTCTGCCGCTGGCGCGCGCCCCAGCCGACCAGGATCATGAACAGCGGAATTAGCGGCGCGGTCGCTGCCAGGATCAGCGCCGCCGCCCAGGAATAGGGGACGATGACGGCAACGATGAGCAGCGGCGTCAGCACGGCGAACCACTGCTGCGGGCGGTAGCGGGCGAAATAGCCGTCGACCGCCTCAACCTGTTCGAGCAGCGCCGTGCTCAGGCTGCCCGACTGCTGTTTTTCCCGCCACGCCGGCCCCAGCCGAAAGAGTGCGTCGATCAGCGCGCGGCGCAGCCGGCTGCGGACGGCCAGCGAAATGCGCGTTCCCGCTTCCTCACGAACGATTCCGGCCAGCGCCCGCAGCACCAGGCAGAGCAGGATCAGCAGCCAGGGCTGACGAAGCCCGGCGAAAGCCTGACCGTCGACGATCAGGGCGTGTAGCACCTGCGCCAGCAGCGCGGCAAACAGGATAGTCAGCACGGTCTGGAAAACGCCGGCGGCGAGTAGCAAGGAGGACCACCCGGGGTGCCGGCCATAGTCGCGGGCGATCCGCCTGAGCGCCAGCTTGTGCGCGTCTTGTGCAGCTTGTGACAACGATACTCTCCAGCGAAAACGCCGGCTCGCGCCGGCGCTTGACAGGTTGAACTATATCAGTAATTGGTGATGGATCAGTCGGCCTCTTCTCCCTGCGCCTCGAACCAGAGGGCGTTGACGATCGCCAGCAGGAGGGCAAAACCCAGACCGAGTACCCAAGCGAAATACCACATGACGATTCCTTTCGATCAGTAAAGTTGTTTGTCGTTGGCGGCGATGAACTCGCGCGTCACCTTGCCCGACATCACGTGATAGGCCCAGCTGGTGTAAGCCAGGACGATGGGCGTGAAGATCAGCGCCACCCAGAGCATGACGTTGAGCGTGACGTAGCTCGACGTCGCATCCCAGGCGGTCAGGCTGGCCTTGGGCATGGCCGACGACGGCAGGATGAACGGGAACAGCGCCACGCCAGCGGTGAGGATCACCGACAGGCAGGCCAGCGACGACCCGACGAAGGCGATCAGCGTCTTGCCGGCCCTGACGGCCAGCAAGGCGAGCAGGGCGCCGACATAGGCGATGGCCGGGATCGACCAGAGGATGGGCAGTTTCTGGAAATTGCCGAACCAGGCGCCGGGCTGGCGGACGACTTCCTTCATCAGCGGGTTGATGACGCCGCCGACATCGGGAATCGACTGGATGACATAACCGTCGATCCGCCACACCACCACGCCCGCGCCTGAAAATGCGAGCAGCAGGACGATCGCCAGCACGCTGACGGCGAGCTTGGCGCGTAGCTGCAGCGTTCCCTCGGTGCGATGGGCAAGGAAGGTGGCGCCCTGCAGGCCGAGCAGGGAGAGGCTGACGACGCCGCAGAGCAGGGCAAAGGGATTGAGCAGCGCCCAGAACGATCCAGAATAGAAGGAGCGCATCGTGTCGTCCAGGCTGAACGGCACCCCCAGGAAGAGATTGCCGAAGGCGACGCCGAACACCAGTGCCGGCACCGCGCTGCCCGCGAACAGGCCCCAGTCCCAGGCGGCGCGCCAGGCCGGATTGGGCAGTTTGGAGCGATACTCGAAGCCGACCGGCCGGAAGAACAGCGCGAACAGCACCAGCAGCAGCGCCCAGTACATGCCGGAAAAGGCCGTTGCATAGACAAAAGGCCAGGCGGCGAAGATGGCGCCGCCGCCGGTGATGAACCAGACCTGGTTGCCGTCCCAGTGCGGGGCGACCGAATTGATCATCACCCGGCGGTCGGTATCGTCCTTGCCCAGGATGGGCAACAGGGTGCCGACGCCCATGTCGTGACCGTCCATGATGGCGAAGCCGATGAGCAGTACGCCGACCAGCAGCCACCAGATCAGTTTCAACGTTTCATAATCAAACATGATGTCTATCCTCAGTGCTTGTTCGGTTGCAGGACGGCCGGGCCGAGGCGGGCGTACTTGAACATCAGGTACATTTCGACGACGAGCAGCAGGGTGTAGAAGCCGACGAAGCCGAACAGCGAACCGTAGAGGTCGGCCACCGACAGGCTGGAGGTGGACAGATGGGTCGGCAGGATGCCGAACACCGTCCACGGCTGGCGTCCGAACTCGGCCACCCACCAGCCTGCTTCACAGGCGATCCAGGGGGCCGGGATGAAGAACAGCGCCCATTTCAGCAACCAGGGTTTTTGCTGGAAGTTGTTCCTGGCGCTCGACCAGAAAGCAAGCGCGAACAAGGCCAGCATGGCAAGGCCAAGGCCGACCATCAGGCGGAACGACCAGAACAGCGTGGACACCGGCGGCACCGAGGCGTGCGCGGCCTTTCGGATCATCTCCGGTGTTGCCTGGCGGACGTCCTCGGTGTAGGCCTTGAGCAGCAGCCCGTAACCGAGATCCTTCTCCAGCGAGCGGAAGCGTGCCATCAGCTCGGCGTTCTGCGGTTCCTTGCGTACGGCTTCAAGGGCAATCACCGCCTCGATTCCGGACTTGATGCGAGCTTCGTTCTCGGCACGAATCTCGCGGATGCCGGGCAGGGTTTCCGTCGTCGACCGTGTGGCGATCAGGCCCAGCGCATAGGGAATCCGGATCGCCCAGTTGTTGCTCTGCTGTTCTTCGTTGATCGAGGCAATCAGGTTGAAGCCGGCTGGAGCCGGTTCCGTTTCCCACATGGCTTCAATGGTTGCCAGCTTGGATTTCTGCGATTCGCTCACCGCATAGCCGGACTCGTCGCCGAGGACGATCACCGACAAGGCCCCGGCCAGGCCAAAGGCGGCGGCAATGCGGAAGGAACGGCGGGCGAACTCGATGTTGCTGCCCTTGAGCAGGTACCAGGACGAAATGCCAAGCACGAACAGCGAACCGGTAACGTAGCCGGCGGAGACGGTATGCACGAACTTGGCCTGCGCCGCATGGCTGAAGATCAGCGCCCAGAAATCGGTCAGTTCCATGCGCATGGTGATCGGGTTGAAGGCCGAGCCGACCGGATCCTGCATCCAGCCGTTGGCGATCAGGATCAGGGCGGCGGACAGGTTGGCGCCGAGCGCCATCAGGGTGGTGACCAGCAGATGCCCCGGTTTCGACAGGCGCTGCCAGCCGAAGAAGAACAGGCCGACCATGGTTGATTCGAGGAAGAAGGCCATCAGCCCCTCGATCGCCAGCGGTGCGCCAAAAATGTCGCCGACGTAGTGCGAGTAATACGCCCAGTTGGTGCCGAACTGGAACTCCATGGTGATGCCGGTGGTGACCCCGAGGGCGAAGTTGATGCCGAACAACTTGCCCCAGAAACGGGTCATGTCCCGGTAGATTTCCTTACCGGTCAGCACATGGACCGACTCCATGGCGACCAGCAGCCAGGACAGGCCCAGGGTCAATGGGACGAAAATGAAATGGTAAAGCGCCGTCGCAGCGAACTGTATCCGCGACAGGTCAACGACCGCTGAATCGATCATGACTGTTCCCCTAGATGATTTGAATTGATGCCCGTGCTTCCGGGCTGCGTGATTCTGACGACGCTGTCTGTCACCGGGGAAGTGACCAATTGCCGCGCGACAGTCTGTCGCTGAGAGGGGGGCACTGACGGGCGCGACAATATGTCACTTCCCGGTGGCGGTCCGCTTCTCTATAGTCCGGTCGCAAGTGTTCCGGAAGCGGGCACCTCTCGATTCCAGGCCCCAGTTCCGGGGCCTCTTTTTTTGGCAAGTTCAAGGGAGCGGAAAATTCGTCATGGATCCTGGGCCGCACGATCTATTGATCATCGATGACGATGAGAGTTACCGGGAAATGTTGGCACGCGCCATGGGGCGTCGGGGGTTCGGCGTAGCGACCGCCGCCAGCGGCGACGATGCCCTGACGCTGTGCGCGTGCCACCGACCGCGCTACATCCTGCTTGACCTCAATCTGGCCGGCCAGTCGGGCCTCAACCTGATCGGCCCGTTACGTCAACTGGCGCCACTTGCCCGTATCGTGATCCTCACTGGCTACGCCAGCATCCAGACCACGGTCAGCGCCCTCAAGCTGGGCGCCGCGCAGTATCTGCCCAAGCCGGCCAGCGTTGCCGATATCGTCCAGGCCTTGCTTGACGACGCCATCGACATCCCCGAGTTTGCCGATGCAAAGCGGATGACCGTTCAGCATCTGGAGTGGGAATACATCCAGAAAACCCTGATCGAACATGGCGGCAACGTCGCGGCAACCGCGCGCGCCCTGCAGATGCACCGGCGCACCCTGCAACGAAAATTGGCCAAGAAGCGGCACATTTCAGGCTGAAAGGCGGCTGTTCGAGCAGCGGGTGCGACACTATGTCGCACCCGCTGCGCAGGCGAATTCGCTAGCATGTCGCTCACCACAAGGGAGGGCGAAATGAACCACAACGCGAACACCAGGAATCAGCCGGAAATGGCTTCCTTGCTCCTCGGCGCAGGCTTTGCGCTGGCCTCGCTGATCATCCTGCCGGCCGTCGCCCAGCGCGTCGGCCTCGGCTCCAGCGTCACCATCGCCCTGCGCGGGGCGCTGATGCGCGCTGCCAACCGCTTCTGACCGGCTTCCGGCCGGGTATCGACAACGGGGCAGCAAGATTGCCGGAAATCCTCAGACGCTACGCCCTGATCATCGTTGCCGCGCTGCTCGCTGTCGCCTTGGCTGCGGCCTTGCTGCTGCGCGGCGGGATGAACGAGAGTCGGCCGGCGCTGCCGACGGGTGGCGATTTCATCCTGCAATCGGCGGATGGCACCATCGACAGCCGCAATTGGCGCGGCCAGGTGATCCTGGTCTATTTCGGCTACACCCATTGCCCGGATGTCTGTCCGGCGTCGATGACGGCCTGGGCCCAGGCGCTGAAAATGCTGTCGGCGGAGGAACGTCAGCGGGTCCGTCTGCTGATGGTGTCGGTCGATCCCGAGCGCGACACGCTGGACCACCTGCGCGAGTACGCCGCCTTCTTTCACCCGCAGATGATCGGCGCCACCGCTGCGCCGGAAGAAATCGCCCGCCTGGCCAAGGCCTACGGCGCCGGCTACATCCGCCAGGAGACGGCGGCCGATGGCAGTTACGCGGTCGACCACACGACGGCGACCTATGTCATCGATCCGGCCGGCAAACTGGCGACCATGCTGCAATTGGGGGCTGGCGGCGATACCATCGCGGCGACCATCCGGAGTCTGTTGTAGGTGCCGCGACCTTCCACCTTTGCCCTGAGCCTGCTCGGCCTGCTCGTCTGCGGCCTGCTCGGCGTTCTTGCCGAATCCTTGCTCTCGACCGCAAGACACCAGGCCCGCCTCGATGCCAACCGCGAACTGGTCGCCCGCCTTGGTCTGACCGATCTGGCACTGTTTACCGAGGCCCGCTACACCCGCCACCCCTCGCAGGCCGACCTGCATTCGGCGCTGCAGGACCATCCGGGCGCCTTCGACCATTTCCCCTCCGGGTCGCTGCTGGCGCCGCCGGCCCACCTGACCCGCCTGCATGACGAAACCCATGAGCCCGTGGCTGGAAAAACAACGTCACCTGATTGATTTCACGCTCGCCTCGCTGGCCCGGCGCAAGACCCGGAACCTCGGCCTGCTTGTCGTCTACACGCTGCTCGTCTTCGTCCTGGCGTCGCTGACGCTCTATTCCAACGCGCTGCGCAGCGAGGCGAAATACGTGCTCGCCGGTTCGCCCGAGGTCATCCTGCAGCGCATGGTTGCCGGCCGCCACGACCTGATTCCGCCCGGCTATCTCGAAAAGATTGGCCGCATCCGCGGCGTGCAGAAGAAGGAAGGGCGGCTCTGGGGCTATTACTACGACCCGGTGCTCAAGGCCAACTACACCTTCATGGCACGCCCGGCCAGCGAGGTCGCCGACGGCAGCATCATGGTCGGCGAGGCGCTGGCCCGCGAGCGCGGCCTGGCCAGGAACAACACGATTTCCTTCCGCTCCTATTCAGGCAAGTTGTTCAGCTTCGAGGTGGCGGCGGTGCTGTCCCCCGATTCGGAGCTGCTGTCGGCTGACCTGGTGCTGCTTTCGGAAGGCGATTTCCGCCGCTTCTTCGAGTACCCGGACGGCCACTACACCGACATCGCGCTGTCGGTCGCCAATCCGCAGGAGGTGCGCAACGTCGCCGCCAAGCTGACGGCAACCTTGCCCGATTCGCGGCCGATCCTGCGCGAGGAGGTGCAGCGTACCTACCAGAGCGTCTTCGACTGGCGCGAGGGCATCCTGCTGACGGTGCTCGCCGGTGCCATCCTGGCCTTCGCCATTCTCGCCTGGGAAAAGGCTTCCGGGCTGTCGGCCGAGGAAAAACGCGAGATCGGCATCCTCAAGGCGATCGGCTGGGAAACCGGCGACGTCATCCGGATGAAGATTTGGGAAGGCCTGCTGATTTCGCTGACCGCCTTCCTCGGCGGCTTCCTCGCCGCCTACGTGCACGTCTTCCACTTCGGCGCGGCGGTCTTTACGCCGGTGCTCAAGGGCTGGTCGGTGCTCTATCCGAAATTCGCGCTGGTCCCGGCGGTCGACGGCCTGCAGGTGGCGACGCTGTTCTTCTTCACGGTGTTTCCGTACACGGCGGCGATTCTGGTGCCGATCTGGCGGGCGGCGATCACCGACCCCGACGCGGTGATGCGATGATCGAACTGAGCAACATCCGCAAGGCCTTCAACCAGGGCCGCAGCAACGAGTACTGGGCGCTGCACGGCATCGACCTCAGCATCGAGGCCGGCAAGGTGACCGCCTTCCGCGGTCCGAGCGGTTCCGGCAAGACCACGCTGCTGACCATCGTCGGCTGCCTGAGCCGGCCGACCAGCGGCCGCGTACGTTTCAAGGGCGAGGACATCTCGGCCTTGCCCGAGCGCTTTCTGACCGACATCCGCCGGCAGAGCTTCGGCTTCGTCTTTCAGCAGTTCAACCTGATCAAGGGTCTGTCGGCGCTGGAGAACGTGATCCTGCCGGCCTTTCCCAGCGGCCGGCCGCGCGCCGAGCTGGTCGCCCGGGCCGACGAGTTGTTTGCGCGCCTGCAGCTGGCGCACCGTGCGCAGGCCAAGGTGGAATGGCTGTCCGGCGGCGAGCAGCAGCGTGTGGCCATCGCCCGGGCGCTGATCAACGATCCCGAGGTGATCATCGCCGACGAGCCGACCGCCAATCTCGATACCGCGCTGTCGATGGAGTTCATGGCCATCCTCGAAGGCTTCACCGCCGCCGGCAAGACCGTGCTGCTGACCAGCCACGACCCGCTGGTGGTCGAGTCGAGCGCCGTCCATCGCGTCGTCGGCATGCGCGACGGCCGGCTGATTGGCGACTGATGCTGTTCCAGCCGGCAATCATCGCGCTGTTGCTGGCGGCCGGCCTGGCCGTGCTGATGCTGCTGCTGGCGACGCCCTTCGCGCTGCAGGTGATCCGCCGCTGGGACATGAGCAGCGGTTCGGAATTCCAGCTGATGCTGGAGCGCCGCACCTACCTGTTCTCGACGCTGGTCTCCTTCGTCCTCGTCGTCCAGCTCGGCGCCTTGCTGCTCTTCGTGTTCAACGCCGACCGCCTGGCGGCGATGTTCGTCGGCGCCATGTGCGCGGTCGGTGCCTTGAACGTCAACGAATGGGGTTTCCCGGCGCTGATCGCGCAGATGATCGTTTTCTTCCTGGCCGCCGCCTGGCTGGCGATCAACCATGTCGACACGCAGGCGCGCGACTACCCGCTGGTGCGCATCAAGTACGGCCTGCTGATCGTCCTGCTGCCCTTCCTGGCCGCTTCGTTGTGGCTGCAGTTCCGCTATTTCTCGGGGCTCAAGGCGAACGTCATCACCTCCTGCTGTGGCAGCATGTTCTCGACCGAAGCCGAATCGATTGCCGGCGATCTGTCGGCGCTACCGCCGCTGCCGGCAATCTGGCTGTTCTACACGACGATGGTGCTGACGACGTTGCTCGCCTTGTGGCACTGGCGTCGCCACGGGGCAATCAGCGGCGGGCTGCTGGCGCTGCTCAGCGCGGCCGGATTCATCGTGGCCATGACCGGTGTGTTGTCCTTCGTCTCGCTCTACATCTACGAGCATCCGCATCACCATTGCCCGTTCTGCATCCTCAAGCCGGAGTACGACTACCGCGGCTACGCGCTCTACCTGCCGCTGTTCGCGGCGACGGCGGCGGGTCTGGGTGCCGGCGCCATCCAGACGTTCGCCCGGGTGGCCAGCCTGCGCGCCATCGTGCCCCGGGTTTCCGCCCGCCTGGCGGCCCTGACCGCGGCCGGCTTCCTGCTCTTTACCGTCGTTGCCACCGGCTTCGTGCTGGCGTCCAACCTGATCCTGATCGAGCACTGACATGCGTTTCCTGCCTTTTGTCCTGGTCTGCCTGCTTGCCGCTTGCGGTGGCGATGCGCCGACTGCCCAGATCAACGTCGGCAGCCCGGCGCCGGCATTCCGGACGGTCGATGCCGCCGGCAAACCGGCCGACTTTCCCGCGTCCTTCGCCGGCAAACCCCTGGTCATCCGTTTCTGGGCCGACTGGTGCAAGTACTGCGAGGGCGAGATGAAGGCCATCGAGCAGGTCTATCGGCGCCAGCAAGCCAGTGGCTTGACCATACTCGCGGTCAACGCCGGGCAGGATGCAAAAACGGTCAATGCCTTCATGCACAAGATCGGCGTCAGTTACCCGGCGCTGCTTGACGAATCGTCGGCGATTGCCCGCAGCTACGGCGTCGTCGGCCTGCCGACCACCTTCTTCGTCGATGGCAACGGCGTCATCCGCGGCAAGATCGTCGGCGAGGCCGACGAGGCGACCTTCGAGCGCCACGCCATGGCGCTACTCAAATGAGCGACCAAGGCCAGTGCGACCTGTGCGGGCTCGACGTCGGCGCCCGGCCTTTCCTGCTGGAAACACCGGAGCGCCAGTACCGCTTCTGCTGCGAGGGCTGCCGCGGCATCTACGAGATGCTGCATGACATCCGGCAGACGCCGGTTCAGAATCTGGATGAAGACAAGAAAGATCGCTGAAAGGACAGAACCATGATTACCGATGAAATGCTGAAGAACATGCCGCACATGATGATGAACGGCGCCAGCCAGGTCATGAAGAAGCCGCTGAGCAGCGGCGCGATGATGGCCGGAGCCGGCTTCGCCGCCGGCAAGGGGCTGCTCGGCGGGGCGCTGCTGCGCAACCCGCTGACCCTGCTGGCGGTCGGCGCGGCCGGTGGGGTGGTCGCCGGCTTCCTGCTGTTCAAGTACCAGAAGGAAATCGTCGACGGGCTGTCGAAAGCCAGCGGCATGAGCCGCGATTTCGCGCTGCAGCAGAAGGAAAACCTCGCCGACCTGATGGCCGAGGCCGAAGAGAAGATCGAAGGCGTCAGGCCGCCAGCCGCCGCCGACAATCCGCCGGTGGCCTGAGGGAGGGCGTATGGCGCATACCGACGAACTGGCGCGGCGCATCGCCGTGCTTTACCGCGGCCCGGGTTTCCTGCGCCTGGGCCTGCCCGACGAACTGTGCCGGCCCGAAGTCGCCCTGGCCGTCACGCGCAGCCTCCCGGCCACGCCCGGCGTCGCCGCGGCTACGGTCGACCCCGACGGACGGCGCGTTTCCATCCGTTTCGAGGCGTCTACGGTCAGCGCCGGCCAGGTGGCGCGGGCGCTGTTCGCCTTGCTGGCCGGGTTGCCGGCGGCCGGCGAATCGGCTACCGAGCCGCCGGTCAGCCTGTCCAACGGCCTGCAGCCGGTGCTTGACCGCGTCAAGGCTCTGCTGACACCGGCCACGCCGCCGGCCGAGGGGTCGCTGCAGGCGCGTTTCCAGCCGTTGGTGGAGAGTGCGCTGACCGAGAAGGCCATCGTCAATTTCTTCAACGACATCGTCGCCTTCTATCTGATCAAGACGCACTGGGAGCTGATCACCAGGCGCTGGCTGCAGAACCCGGTTGCCTACAGCAACGCCTGGTTGACGGTGTTCTACCTGGTCTTTCTGCTGGTCCGCTACCGCAAGAGCCAATGAAACACTTTCGCATCGCCCATCGTCTGGTCCGGCGCATTCGCGTCATTGCTCCGTCGCTGATCGGCGAGCAGGAGCGTTGCTACATCCTGGAAATCCTGTTGCGCAAGCATCCGGCGGTGCGTGAGGTCGGCGTGGTGGCGGAGATCGGTTCGCTGACCGTGCGCTACGACCCCGCCGCGCTTCCGGAAGCGCGGCTGCTGGCGACGCTCGACGCCATTCTCGGCAACCTGCTGGCGGCACCGAAAGTGGAGACGCCGGCGGCGCCGGTCGACGGCCCGGTCAGCGAATGTTCGCTGGCGGTCGAGGGCATGAGTTGCGCCTCCTGTGCGCTGCTGATCGAGATGAAACTGAAGCGCGACCCGCGCGTGCGCTCGGCGGTGGTCAACTTCGCTGCGGCGACGCTGACCGTGCATGGCGTTATCAACCGCGACGGGATCAGCGACGTGGTTCGCCGCCTGGGTTACGAGGCCCGGCCGATGGACACGCTGGCCCAGCGTCGTCTGCTGGTCGAGCGCGAGAAGGCGCGTGTCGAGGAAGCCAGAAAGCGCTTGGTCCAGTCGGCGCTGATGACCGTGCCGGTGATGGTTTCCGGGATGCTGATGCACCGCTCGCCGGCCTTGCGCGTGATGGAGTTCGCGCTGTCGAGCGCGATCCTGTTCGGCAGCAGCAACAGCATCTTCCGCAAGGCCTGGGCGCTGGCACGGCAGGGCGAGGCAAACATGGACACGCTGATCGCCATCGGCTCCGGAGCCGCCTGGGCCTACAGCATTCCGGGCGTGTTCAAAATGCATCACCACGTCTATTTCGAGTCGGCCGCCGGCATCTGCACCTTCGTCCTGCTCGGCCGCTACATGGAAGAGCGGGCCAAGGGCAAGGCCGGCGAGGCGATCCGCAAACTGATCGAACTGCAGCCGGAAACCGCGCTGCGCGTCGAGGCCGACGGCAGCGAACGCGAAGTGCCGATCGACGACGTGCAGATCGGCGACCTTCTGCGCGTACGCGCCGGCGACAAGGTGCCGACCGATGGCCGGATCGTCGCCGGCCATTCCAGCATCGACGAGGCGATGATTACCGGCGAATCGCTGCCGGTGGCCAAGGGCGAGGGCGACGCGGTGATTGGCGGCTGCCTCAACGGCAACGGCAGCTTCACCTTGCGCGTCAGCGCCATCGGCGGCGACACCGTGCTCGCCGGCATCGTCAAGCTGGTCGATCAAGCTCAGGGCAGCAAGCTGCCGGTGCAGAAACTGGCCGACCGTATTTCGGCACGCTTCGTACCGGCGGTCGGCGGTATCGCCGGGCTGACCTTCGCCGGCTGGGGGCTGGCCGGGGCGCCGGTATCGGCGGCGCTGGCGCATTCGGTCGCCGTGCTGCTGATCGCCTGTCCCTGCGCCCTCGGCCTGGCGACGCCGACGGCGATCATGGTCGGCACCGGCCAGGCGGCCAAACGCGGGATTTTCATCCGCCACGGCGAGGCCCTGGAAACCGCCGCCAAGCTGACTACCGTGGTCTTCGACAAGACCGGGACGATCACCGAAGGCAAGCCGGTGGTGACCGATTCCTTCATCCTGGCCGAGCTTGACGAGGCCTATCTGCTCAGTCTGGTCCACGCCGCCGAGGCCGGATCGGGGCATTTCCTGGCGCGGGCGCTGACCGACTGGTGTCGCCCGCGCCTGACCAGCAACTTGCCGGTAGAGGACTTTCTGGTCCGCCCCGGGCAGGGCCTGACCGCATCGGTTGGCGGGCGCGCTGTCGTCATCGGCAACGCCGGCCTGCTCGACGCCGAGGGTATCGTTCCGGAAATGCTGGCTGAACTCGCCGAACACTGGGCGGCACAGGGCAAGACGCCGGTCTTCGTCGCGGTCGATGGCAAGGCGGTGGCTATTTTTGCGATAGCCGACCAGGCGCGTGCCGGTGCCCATGAAACGATCGCCCAACTTCACCAGCTCGGGCTGAAAACCGTGATGGCGACCGGCGACGTCGACGCGGTGGCGCATCACGTCGCTCGCCAGGTCGGCATCGAACGGGTGGTCGCCCGCGCCACGCCGGCCGGCAAGCTGGCCGTCATCCGCGAACTGCAGGCGGCCGGCGAGCGGGTCGGCATGATCGGCGACGGCATCAACGACGCCCCGGCGCTGGCCGCCGCCGACGTCGGTTTCGCCATCGGCGGCGGTGCCGACATCGCTGTCGAATCGGCCGACGTCACCCTGGTCGGCGGCGACATCGCCCGCGTCGCCGCGGGCATCGACCTGTCGCGGCGATCGATGGCGATCATCCGCCAGAACCTGTTCTGGGCGCTCGGCTACAACGTCGTCGCCATCCCGGTCGCCGCCGCTGGCCGCCTCAACCCGATGATTGCGGCAGCGGCAATGGCGATGAGCTCGGTGTCGGTGGTGGCCAATTCGTTCAGGTTGCAGAAGGATTGATGGATCACAGCCAGCATCAGGCAATCGGCGAACTTTCCTACTGGCTGGCCTTCATGACCGGCCTGCTCGGCAGCGGGCATTGCCTGGGCATGTGCGGCGGGCTGGTTTCGGCCTTCTTCATGCGCCTTGGTGCCAAGGGTGTCTGGCCTTACCTGGCCTACCATGCGGCGCGCGTCGGCATCTACGCCATTGTCGGCATGATTGCCGCTGCCGTCGGCGCGGTGCTGGTGGCGACCGGTCAGTTCGGCAAGTTCCAGGGCATCCTGCAGATCGTGGCGGGCGTCGTCGTCATCCTGCTCGGTCTCGATCTGCTCGGCGTCTCGCCCTGGCGCAACAGCCTCGGTTTTGCGCCGGTCGCCTGGTTGCGCCGGCAGTTCGGCCAGGCTGCCCAGCGCGGTCCGGTGCTCGGCGCGATGATTGGCGGCGCGATCAACGGCCTGATGCCGTGCTCGATGACCATGGCGATGGCGGTCAAGGCGACCACAGCGCCGAGCGTCGTCGAGGGCGGCTTGCTGTTGCTGGCATTTGGCGCCGGCACGCTGCCATCGATGCTCTCCGCGTCCTTTCTGTTCGGCCGCCTGGGGCCGCGCCTGCGCGGCTGGTTGCTCAAGGGGGCGGCGCTGTTCGTGATTGCGCTGGGGATTTCGACCTTGTGGCAAGGCCTGAGCTACTACGCGGTGATGCATCGCTTGCTGGGTTGAGTGCGACAATTTGCCGCAGTTGGGCTCAATCGATCGGCGCTAATATTCCCCGATACCAATTTCATCCAGGGAGAAACCGCATGAATCGCCGTGACCTACTGAAGATTTCCGCACTGGCTGGTGTTGCCGCTGCAGTCAGCAATAGCGCAAGCGCGGAAGCATGCACTACCGACGGGACGCCGAACCAGTTCATTCCCAAGAAGGCACCCGACGCCAACCCGCTGGCCGGCGACATCGAAAAGTACCCGAAATGCCCCTATTGCGGCATGGATCGCAAGGAGCACAACAAGACCCGGATGCTGGTCCAGTACGCCGACGACCTGGCCGACGGTGTCTGTTCGATCCATTGCCTGGCGCTGAGCCTGAGCCTGAACATCGATCGCGAGCCGAAGAACATCTGGGGGCCGGATTTCGCTGCCGAACAGGAACCGCGTCCGCTGCTGCCGGTCGATCGGCTGATCTATCTGATCGGGGCTGACCTGAAGCACGCGATGACCAAGAAGAGCAAGCATTCCTTCGCCTCCGCCGAGGTTGCCAAGAGCTTCCAGGCCAAGCACGGCGGCAACCTGGGTAACTTCAACGACGCGCTGCGCGAATCCTATCTCGGCATGTCGGAAGACGTGGCGCAGATCCGCAAGAACCGCGAGGAGCGCCGCAAGCGCGCCATGCAGAAGCAGCAGGGCTGATGCAGCGGCGGCATTTTGTCGTGGCCGGCCTCGCGTTCTGCGTGCTGCCGGCCTTTGCGCAAGGGGCCGTGGTCCCCAAGCCGGGCCTGAAAGACCTCTGCCCGGTGTGCGGCATGATCGTCTCCAAGTACCCGAACTGGATCGCGGTCGTCGTCTGGAAGGACGGTCACGCGCATTTCTTCGACGGTGCCAAGGACATGTTCAAGTTTCTGTTCAACCTGCAGAAGTACGCGCCAGGGCACAAGCGGGAAGAGATTACCGGCATCCACGTCACCGACTTCTACAACCTGGAACGGGTCAACGCGCGCACTGCCTGGTTCGTTACCGGTTCGGACGTGCTCGGGCCGATGGGCCACGAGTTCGTGCCGCTGGCGACGCGTGAGGACGCCGACGACTTCATCAAGGAACACAAGGGGCGGCGCCTCCTGAGTTTCGATCAGGTCACGCCGGCCATGCCGGAGGCCCTGGACGCCGGCAGGTTCTGAGCTTCAGCCGGCGTTGTCGAGCGCCGCCAGCAGCATGTCGAGGAAAGCCCTGGTCTTGGCCGGCATCAGCCGCCTGCCGGGAAATACCGCCCAGGCGGTATGGCCGGGCAGCGACCAGGCCGGCAGCACGCGACGCAACAAGCCCTGGCGCAGCCAGGGCGCGGCAAAATAATCCGGTACGGCGGTAATGCCGGCACCGGCACGGGCCAGGTGGATCAGCAATTCCGGCGAGTTGCCCAGGGTCCGCACCCGGGGCGCTCCCTGCCAGGACTGTTTCTGCTCGGGATGGCGCAGTTCCCAGGTGGCCGCTTCCCCCGGGCGGGTGAGCAGGCACAGGGCATCATGGTTCAGCAATTCGTCGGGGTGCGCTGGATCGCCGCGTTCGGCCAGGTACTGCGGTGCGGCATACAAACCCCAGGAAAAATCGGCCAGCTTGCGCGCCGCCAGCGACGCGTCGTCGGGCAGGCTGCCCATGCGGATGGCGAGGTCGAAGTTCTCGCCCAACAGGTCGACGCGGCGCGGCGACAGGTCGAGTTCCAGCGATACCGCCGGGTGCAGCGCGACGAAAGCGGCCAGCATGTCGGTCAGCAGCAGGGTGGCGAAATCGTTCGGCATCGACACCCGCAGCCGGCCGCTCGGCCGGGCCTGGCGGAATTCGCTCAGGGCGCGCACGGCATCGACTTCGGCGGCGACCTGGCGGGCGTGCTCAAGCAGCAGATGCCCGTAGTCGGTCAGGCTCAGCCGCCGGGTGGTGCGCACGATCAGGCGCTCGCCGAGGCGCTCCTCAAGCAGCGAAACACGGCGCGACACGGTCGATTTCGGCAGACCGAGCTGTTCGGCGGCGCGGCTGAAGCTTGCGGTGTCGGCAACGCGGGCGAAGATCAGCAGGTCATTGGCGTCAAATTGTTCCATATGCGGAACAATGTTATCCATTTGCCCAGCTTAATCAATATCCAGCGTACAAATACAATGGCCTCACCCTGACCCCAACGGAGAAAACACCATGAACATCCTGCAGATCAACGCCAGCATCCGTGCCGCCGATGCCAATTCCACCCGTGTCGCAGCTCAGGTGGTTGCTCGCCTGCAAGCCGCCGATCCGGCCGCCACGCTCAAGGTCCTCGATCTTGGCGCCAACCCGCCGGCCGTGCTCGACGGTGCGGCGCTCGGCGCCTTGTTCACTCCGGCCGATCAACGCTCCGCCGAGCAGGCCGCCCGCGTCGCCAGCGATGACGCCCTGATTGCCCAGGTACAGGCAGCTGACGTGCTGGTGCTTGGCGTGCCGATGTACAACTTCACCATTCCCGTGCAGCTGAAGAGCTGGTTCGACGCCATCGCCCGCAACGGCGTTACCTTCCGCTACACCGCCAATGGTCCGGAAGGCCTGCTCAAGGGCAAGACGGCTTACGTTGCGCTGGCGCGCGGCGGACGTTACCGTGATACCGCGCTGGACAGCCAGGTACCGCTGATCAGGACTTTCCTTGGCTTCCTCGGCATCACCGAGGTTCATTTCATTTACGCCGAGGGCCTGAACATGGGTCCGGAAGCTGCCGCCCAGGGCTTTGCCGAGGCGGAGGCTGAAATCGCCCGACTCTTTTCATGAGGTGAAACCATGAACGCGCACACCAATTCAAGCCAAACCGTCCGGCACAGCCGCGGGGTCGAGCAGGTGGTGGTCGGCACGGCCACCTCCGACGGCGCCGGTGTCCGCCTGACCCGCCTGCTGACGCAGAACCTGCAGCGCCGCCTCGATCCCTTCCTGATGCTCGACGCTTTCGGCAGCGATAACCCGGACGACTACATCGCCGGTTTTCCCGACCATCCGCACCGCGGTTTCGAGACCGTCACCTACATGATCGCCGGCCGCATGCGCCACCGCGACAGCGCCGGCCACGAAGGCCTGCTGGAAAACGGCGGCGTGCAGTGGATGACCGCCGGTCACGGCGTCATCCATTCCGAGATTCCCGAACAGGAAGCCGGGCACATGGAAGGTTTCCAGCTCTGGCTCAACCTGCCGGGCAAGGACAAGCTGTGCGCGCCCTGGTACCGCGATTTTGCGGCCGATCAACTGCCGCGTTACAACCTGCCCGACGGTGTTGCCGTGACCGTCATTGCCGGCGAAAGCATGGGCGTGACCGGTGCCGTGACGCGAGCGGCGACGCAACCGCTCTACCTCGACATCCACCTGCCGGCAGGCAGGCGCTTCGAGCCCCTCCTGCCGGCCGGATACAACGCGTTCGTCGTGGTCTATCCCGG
>DILW01000072.1 GCA_002425245.1 Betaproteobacteria bacterium UBA5582
CCTCGATGCCGACGCCGCCCGCCTCGGCTGGCCGGCCATGCACGCCCGCCTGGCCGAACTCGATCCACCGACCGCGGCCCGCCTGCCGCCGAACGACAGCCAGCGCATCCAGCGTGCGCTCGAAGTCTGCCTCGCTTCCGGCCGGCCCATGTCGGCGCTGCTCGCTGACAGCCAGGCGGCGGCACCGCCCTGGAATTTCCTGCAACTGGCGCTCCTGCCCTCGAACCGTGCCGTGCTGCACGAGCGGATTGCGCGCCGCTTCGACGAGATGCTGCTGGCCGGCCTCGACGACGAGGTGGCGATGCTGCGCCAGAAGTACCGGCTCAACCCGGAACTGCCATCGATGCGCTGCGTCGGCTACCGCCAGGTGTGGGAAGCGCAGGAAGGCCTGATATCGAGGCCGGAGATGCGCGACCGCGGCATCTTCGCCACCCGGCAGCTGGCCAAGCGCCAGATCACCTGGCTGGGCAATTCCTTTGCGGCTGAAAGTTTCGACTGTCTCGACCCGGCGCTGGAACAACGCATCGCCGAGCGGGCCGACCGCTTCATCAACGCCTGAGCACCTGCTCCAGGCTGGCGGCCAATTCCTGCAACTGGCCGATGGTCAGCAGACTGGCGTCCTGACTGGCGACCATGCGCTGCATGTGGTCGTTGACCAGCGCGGTCAGGAAGTCCTCCTGATCATCGGTCAGCCCGAGCGAAATGAAGGATTTTCCGAGCGCTTCGTGAAACTCGATCATCGCCTGGGTCATTTCCAGCGAATTGCGCCGGTAGTTGGTCTGCACCATGTCCAGGGTGCTGCGCACGCGCGGCAAGGCCGCCTCGATTCCCGACCGTCGATGGCGCGCCAGCTCCTCGGCTTCGATAGCGCGCATCCGCGCATCGGCCCCCTCGGCCAGCAGGGCGACATTGTCCCGGATACGGCCGCAGCGGTCGGCGTCGCCGGTCGGCATGTTGTTGATGAGCACGGTCACATGCCCGAAGTTGAACACGCAGCGCGAACTGAACTGGAACACCCGCCCCGAATCGCGCACGTGGTTGAGTACCGAGACCTCAAGTGGCAAATCGAGCCCGTTGTCGCTGAGCGACAGGCTCCGATCATCCGAACGCAGCTGGATCGCCGAATTGAGATCGTACTGACGCAGGCTGTCGAGCAGGGCAGCAGCCAGTTCACCGGGCGTGCCACAGGTGAAGGACTTGCTCAGGAACTGCAGGACGACCCCCAGTTCGCCCATGCTGACCATCGCCGACATTGCCGTACGCTGGGCGTAACCGGCCTGCTCGTTGAGGTTGCGTTTCTCGTCGAGGATGCGCGCCGCCACCTTGAGCTTGTGCAGGATTTCCCAGGCATCGAAGGGTTTGGTGATGAAATCCTCGCCGCCCGCCTCGTAGCAGAGCAGGTGCGTTTCGATATCATCGCTGGCCGAGACGAAAAGAATGGGAATGGCCTGCGTCTCCCAATCCGCCTTGAGCCGGCGGCAAACCTCGATGCCACTCATCCCGGGCAGGCTGAGGTCGAGGATGACGATGTCGGGTGCCGCAGCGGCAACAGCAGTGAGGCATGCTTCGCCCGAGGTGAAGAAAGTCGCCCTGAAATCGTCCACCAGCGCACCCGCCAGGATCTCCAGGATCACCGGATCGTCATCGACGACGAATACCTCAAGCTTGCTATCCATACGCTGCCCCGCGCCCACTGGCTAGCCCAGGCCGTACCACAGGCCGGCAACGGCGACCACGACCACCACGGCCCAGCCCAGCCGGTCGATCTGTTGATGAAGAACGGCCTCCATCCGCGCGCCACCCCAGGCCATCAGCCCGGCCACCAGGAAAAAGCGCAGGCCACGGCCGATCACCGAAGCGACAATGAAAGGCAGCAGCGCCATCGACAGACCGCCGGCGGCAATGGTGAATACCTTGTACGGAATCGGCGAGAAACCAGCCACGAAAATCGCCCAGAAGCCCCACACCGCAAACCAGTCGACCGCCGTCTGGTAGGCCGGCCAGTAGCTGCTTTGCTGCAACCAGGGGAGGATCGAATCGATGGCGAAGTAGCCGATCAGGTAGCCGGCCAGACCACCAAGCACCGAGGTCACCGTGGTGATCAGTGCCAGCCACCACCAGCGCGCCGGGTTGGCCAGCGCCATCGGCGCCAGCATCACGTCCGGCGGCACCGGGAAGAAGGATGACTCGGCAAAGCTCATCCCGCCCAGATACCAGGGCGCATGAGGGTGGCGCGACCATTCCATGGCGCGGCGATACAAGGGAGAAAAAAGTTTCATCAATGAATCTCTGGTTGGTGGTGTTGGATTCTGGTGGCCAGCAGCGTGTAGACCGCCGGCACCACGAATAGCGTCAGGAAGGTGCCGAGCAGCAGACCGCCGACGATCACCCAGCCGATCTGCTGGCGCGACTCGGCGCCGGCCCCGGTGGCGAGCGCCAGCGGCACGGCGCCAAGGACCATGGCGCCGGTGGTCATCAGGATCGGGCGTAGGCGCAGTTCGGCGGCTTCGATCACCGCTTCGCGCAGTTCGCGGCCCTTTTCCTGCAACTGGTTGGCAAACTCGACGATCAGGATGCCGTGCTTGGTGATCAGGCCGACCAGCGTGACCAGGCCGATCTGGCTATAGACGTTCAGGGTACCGTCGGTCGCCCACAGCGCGAACAGGGCGCCGGCCATCGACAGCGGCACGGTCAGCATGATGATCAGGGGATCGCGGAAACTCTCGAACTGCGCCGCCAGAACCAGATAGATGAAGGCCAGCGCCAGGCCGAAAGTCAGCGCCAGCGAGGCCGACGACTGCCGGAACTCGCGCGTCTGCCCGTTGTAATCGACGGCGTAGCCCGGTTTGAGCAGTTGCGCAGCGGCGTTATCCATGTAGGTCAGCGCCTCGCCCATAGTGTAACCGGGCGCCAGGTTGGCGGTGATGGTCACCGCCCGACGCTGGCCGAAGTGGTTGAGTTCGCGCGGCGCCACGGTTTCCTGGACATCAAGCAGGTTGTCGAGCGGGATCATGCTGCCGTCGCCACCGCGCACGTAGATGTCGCGGATGTCGTCGGGCGACTGGCGGTCGCTGTCGGCGACCTGGACGATCACGTCGTACTGTTCGCCGTCGCGCTTGAAGCGCGTCACCTGGCGGCCACCGAGGAAGGTTTCCAGGGTGCGGCCGATGGTCTCGACCGGCACGCCCATGTCCGCCGCCTTGTCGCGGCGCACCACCACCGACAGCTCCGGCTTGTTCAGCTTGAGGTCGGTATCGACATTGGTCAGCCCGGGGTTCTTGGCCAGTTCGCCGAGGAACTGCTGGGTCACCTGCTGCAGTTCCTCGTAGGGCGCTGAAGTGACGATGACGAAGTTGATCGGCCGTTCGCGCGGGCTCTGGCCGAGCGAGGGCGGCGTCACCGGAAAGGCCATGACGCCGGGAATGGCGCCAAACTTGGGGAACAGTTCCTTGGCAATGTCGGACGAACTGCGCGAGCGCTCGCTCCAGTCGCTCAGGCCGACGAAGGAAATCCCCTGGTTCACGGTCGGGTTGCCGGAAACGACGAAATAGCGCTCGACGTCCTTCGTCTGACCGTAGATGTCTTCCAGCCGCTGGGCGTATTTCTCGATGTACTCCAGCGTTGCCCCGTCCGGCCCGTTGAACACGCCGAGGATGATGCCGCGGTCCTCGATCGGCGCCAGTTCGGATTTCAGCGCCTTGAGCAGAACGCCGCAGGCGACCGCGACGACGACGAAGCCGACGAGGACGATCCAGCGATGGGTCAGCGCCTGCGTCAGCACGCGGCGATAGCCGGCGTTGAGCCAGTTGAGGAAGGACTCGATGAGCAGGAATCCCTTCGAGTGCTTTTGCTCGTGCTTGAGCAGCACCGAGCACATCATCGGCGACAGCGTCAGGGCGACGAAACCGGAGACCAGCACGGCGCCGGCCAGGGTCAGCGCGAATTCGACGAAAAGCTTGCCGGTACGCCCGGTCATGAAGGCTACCGGCGCGTACACGGCGGCCAGGGTGAGCGTCATCGCCACCACGGCGAAACCGATCTCCCTGGCGCCTTTGAACGCGGCCTCGCGCCGCGGCATGCCTTCCTCGATGTGACGGTAGATGTTCTCCAGCACCACGATGGCGTCGTCGACGACGAGGCCGATGGCTAGCACCAGCGCCAGCAGGGTCAGCGTGTTGATGGTGAAGCCGAGCACGAACATGATGGCGAAGGCGCCGATCAGCGACACCGGGATGGTCACCAGCGGGATCAGCGTCGCGCGCAGGTTGCGCAGGAAGAAGAAAATGATCGCCAGGACCAGGACAATGGCCTCGCCGATGGTGGTGAACACCGATTTGATCGAGCGGTCGATGAAGACCGAGGAATCGTAGGAAATATCGACGCGCATGCCCTCGGGCAGCTCTTCGGCGATGCGCGGCAGGTCGGCGCGCAAGGCTTTCGACAGTTCGAGCGGGTTGGCCGTGGCCTGCTTGATCACCCCCAGCGACACCGCCGAGCGCCCCTTGAAACGCACCGAAGTGCGTTCGGCGGCGGCGCCAATCTCGACCCGGGCGACATCGCCGATGCGTACCGGGTAACCGTCGACATTGCGCAGGACGACGGCGCGGAATTCCTCCGGCGTCCGCAGGTCGGTGGTCGACACCACGGAAAACTCGCGTTCGACGCTCTCGATGCGCCCGGCCGGGACTTCGACGTTCTGCCGGCGCAGGGCGTCCTCGACGTCGGCCGGCGTCAGCCGGTAGGCGGCCAGGCGCTGCTTGTCCAGCCAGATGCGCATGGCGAACTTGCGCTCGCCGAACACGCGCACGTCGGCAGCGCCAGTCAGCGTCTGCAGCTTGGGTTTGACGATGCGGTTGGCCACGTCGGTGACTTCCAGCGGTGTATGCTTCTCGGACGAGAAGGCCAGCCAGATGATCGGATTGGCGTCGGCCTCGACCTTGGCAATGACCGGCTCGTCGACCTCTGTCGGCAGGCGGTTGCGCACCCGCGAAACGCGGTCGCGAACGTCAGCGGCGGCCGAATCCGGCTCGCGTTCGAGCTTGAAACGCACCGAGATCTGGCTGCGTTCGGCGCGCGAAATCGAGGTGATCACCTCGACGCCCTCGATGCCGGCCAGCGAATCCTCCAGCGGCTTGGTCACCTGCGACTCGATGATGTCGGCCGAAGCGCCGCGGTAATCGCTGCTCACCGTCACCACCGGCTCGTCGATCTTCGGATACTCGCGCACCGACAAGCGGTCGTAGGACACGATGCCGATCAGCATCACGACCAGCGACAGCACGGTCGCAAAGACCGGCCGTTCGATGCAGATTTCCGAAATTTTCATGGCTTGCCCGCCGGCTTCGCCCCTGGCACCGCCACCGACGCGCCCGGCCGCAGCTTCATCTGGCCGGCGCTGACCACCACATCGCCGACGGCCAGCCCGTCGACAATCTCGACCTTGGCCTCACGGCGCATGCCGGTGCGCACCACGACCCGCTCGGCCTTGCCGTCGACCACCTTGAACACCGCCGGCTTGGCGCCCGGAACAATGGCCTCCTCGGGCACCATCAGGACGCCCTTGCGTTCGCCGAAAGCCAGCCGCACGCGCACGAACATGCCCGGCCGCAATTGGCCGGAAGCGTTGTCGAGGCGGGCGCGCACGGCCAGCGAGCGGCCGTTCGGATCGATCTGCGGATCGATGGCTTCGACCTTGGCGACGAAGCGCTTGCCGGGCAGGGCATCGCTGCCCAGTTCCAGCGACTGGCCGGGCTTGACCCGGTCGAGCCAGGTTTCGGCGAGACGGAAATCGACGCGCAGGCTGCTGATGTCCTCGACATTGACCAGCACCTCGCCTTCCTTGACATAGCTGCCGACACTCACGTCGCGCAGCCCGACGATGCCGCGGAACGGCGCCTGGATGCGCATTTTCGCGGCCTTCGCCGCCGCCAGCTGGACCGCCGCCTCCTGCACCGCCAAGGTCGCGGCCGAGGTATCGAGCGCCTGCGGGCTGATGAATCGCTTGGCCAGCAGCTCCTGGTTGCGCTTGAAACTGGCCAGCGCCAGATCGCGGTTGGCCCGGGCCTGGGCCAGTTCGGCATCGGGAATGGTGGCGTCGAAGGCGATCAGCAGGTCGCCCTTGTTGAC
>DILW01000133.1 GCA_002425245.1 Betaproteobacteria bacterium UBA5582
GTGCTGTTCCTGACCGCCCGTTCCGACGAGGTCGACCGCATCGTCGGCCTCGAACTGGGCGGCGACGACTACGTGACCAAGCCGTTCAGCCCGCGCGAGGTCGCCTCGCGGGTGCGCGCCATCCTGCGCCGCCTGCATCCGGAGCCGCGCCAGAACGGCGACTCCGGCGCCCAGGCGCCCAAGCCGGAAAGATTCGCCGTCGACCGTGACGGTCTGCGCATCGCCTACCACGGCCACTGGCTGGCGCTGACCCGCTACGAATACCTGCTGCTGGCGCTGCTGCTCGAACGCCCGGGGCGCATCCTGAGCCGCCCGCAGATCATGGCGGCGGTGTGGCAGGACGACGGCGAAAGCCTGGAACGCACCGTCGACACCCACATCAAGACGCTGCGCGGCAAGCTGCGCGCGGTGCGCGACGACGAGGTCATCCTCACCCATCGCGGCCTCGGCTACAGCCTGGCCGCCTGAACCGTGAACATCTCGGTCCGCCTGTTCTTCGGCTATTTCCTGGTCGTTGGCCTGGCCGCCTGGTTCGTGCTGTACACCTTCGTCAAGGAAAGCGAGCCGAGCATCCGCCAGGCCACCGAGGAAAGCCTGGTCGACAGCGCCAACCTGCTCGCCGAACTGGCCGCCGGCGAACTCGCCGCCGGGCGCATCGAGGACGGCGCCTTCGCCACGGCTGTCGCCGCCGCGCTGCAACGCCATCCTGGCGCCGAAATCTACGGCATCAAGAAGGACAGCGTCGACCTGCGCATCTACCTCACCGACGCACGCGGCGTCGTCGTCTACGACTCGGCCGGGCAAGCCAAGGGCGCGGATTTCTCGCAATGGAAAGACGTCGCCCGCGTCCTGCGCGGCGAATACGGCGCCCGCCAGAGCCGCTACAACCCGGACGACCCGACCACCTCGGTGATGCACGTCGCCGCGCCGGTGCGCCGCGACGGCCAGTTGATCGGCGTCATCTCGCTGGCCAAGCCGATGACCTCGATCGCCCCCTTCGTCGACCGCGCCACCGACCGCGTCCGCTCATCCGGGCTGACCTTACTGCTGGCGACGGCGGTGATCGGCCTGGTGTTCACCGCCTGGCTCAGCTGGTCGATCCACCGCCTGCGCGACTACGCCCGAGCCGTCAGCGAAGGACAGAAGGCCGAACCGCCGAGCGGCGGCGGCCGCCAACTCTCCGAACTGGCGCAAGCGCTGGCGACGATGCGCGAAAAGCTCGAAGGCAAGCAGTACGTCGAACGCTACGTGCAGAACCTGGCGCACGAAATGAAAAGCCCGCTGACGGCGGTGATCGGCGCCGCCGAAATCCTCGAAGACGAGCTACCGGAAGAAGACCGCCGCCGCTTCGCCGCCAGCATCGGCGAACAGGCCGGGCGCCTGCGCGACATCATCGACCGCATGCTGCAACTCGCCCGCGTCGAACAACTGCAAGCGCCCGGCGCCAGGGCCGCGGTCGACCTCGCCGAACTGCTCACAACCGCCGTCGCCGACCGCCAACTCGCGCTCGCCGCGCGCAAACTGCACTGCGTGATCGACGCCGAACCGGGCCCCACCCTCAACGGCGACGCCTTCCTGCTGCGCCAGGCCGTCCTCAACCTGCTCGACAACGCCATCGAATTCTCGCCCGACGGCGGTGAAATCGCGCTGACTCTCCGTTCAACCGCCGAAGCCGCCGAAATCCGCATCCGCGACCACGGCGCCGGCGCCCCCGACTACGCCCTGGCGCAACTCTTCAACCGCTTCTACTCCCTGCCCCGCCCGGCCACCGGCAAGAAGAGCACAGGCCTCGGGCTGGCGCTGGTGCGCGAGGTGGCGCGGCTGCATGGCGGCGAGGCGGGGTTTGCGAATCATCCGGAGGGTGGTGGGGAAGCCTGGATCTGGTTGCCGCAGCCTTGACACCCCAGAACCCCGTAGCCATCTCTTGACGCGCTTTACCGATCGGAGCTTTCATGTCGCTAACCATCGTCGAAGTCATCAAACAGGCCGATCAGTTCTTTTAAAAATTTCATACCTATGCCAGAACTTCTTGCCTTGAATCAAAACTATCGAAGCAAGCCTTTGTGGACAAGCAAAATCCCGAGCGAAGACATTGACGACGAATCATGGTCGATTGCTTACGCATTTACTGAAGCCCTTGTGGCTGCTTGGGGCGACCAAAGCCACTGGGAAGAAGGCTACGAACTGGTTGTGGTAGGTGAAGTTGATGGTACGGAAATCGAAAGGGCTTGCGATGTCTATACCCGTCTGCCAACCGATGATGAATAAGCACATCACCTAAACACCATGTCCGAACTCATCCTCTACACCACCGAAGACGGCCAAACCAGCATCAAGCTGCGCGCCGAGGATGGCACGGTCTGGCTGTCGCAGCAGGAAATGGCCGAGTTGTTCGCGACCAGCATCCCGAACATCAACCAGCATGTGCGCAAAATTCTGGCTGAGGGCGAGCAGACCGAGGCAACTATTAAGTCTTGCTTAATAGTTCAAGACGAAGGCAGCAGAAGCGTTCGGCGCAAAACCATGGTGTACAGCCTGCCGCTGATCCTGGCCGTCGGCTACCGGGTGCGCTCGGCGCGCGGTACGCAGTTCCGGCAGTGGGCGACACGGCATCTGAACGAATTCCTGGTCAAGGGCTTCGTCATGGACGACGCGCGACTGAAGGACCCGGCCGGCTGGGATTATTTCGACGAACTGCTGGCCCGCATCCGGGACATCCGGAGTTCGGAGAAGCGCTTCTACCAGAAGGTGCGCGACATTTACGCAACGGCAGTCGATTACGACAGCAAGAGCGAGGCGGCGCAACTGTTCTTCAAGAAAGTGCAGAACAAGATGCTGTGGGCAATCACCGGCCAGACGGCGGCCGAGTTGATTGCCGCTCGCGCCGATGTCGGGGCGCCGAACATGGGATTGACCACTTGGGCCGGCACACAGGTTCGCCAGAAGGACGTGACGATTGCCAAGAATTACCTGAACGCCGAGGAGATCGACGAGTTGAACCGCGTCGTCACCATGTATCTGGAATTCGCCGAAGATCAGGCGCGCCGCCGAAAGACGATGACCATGACCGATTGGGCTGACCGGCTCGACGCCTTCCTGAATTTCAACGAACGAGAAGTGCTGACGCATGCCGGCAAACTACGCGCCGAAGTCGCGGAAAAGCTGGCACTGGAGCGCTACACGGCTTTTGATAGCGCGCGCCGACAACACGCCGCAGAGCTCGCTGATGCCGAAGATATGGCAGCACTTGAAGTGCTGCAAAAAACAACACCAATCGACCCGGGGTCGGATCAGGCGTAACAACCGTCAGGCGCTACAGCCCCAAAGCGGACCAGACTTAGCGTCCATACGTTGCGCCACTACGAACGTATCGGACTGATCGCGCCGGTTGCCCGCCCACTTCACCCCCGCTTCACAATCCCCCGCCCCGACTTCGCCCTGCCCTCACTTGCGGCGGCGAGACTGGCTCCGTCATTCACTCAGGGAGCCATTCATGGACCGCAAGTTGCTGTTCAAGATTATTGCCGTTGTCGTCATGTCCATCCTGCTGCTGGTGCCGCTGGCGCTGATCGAGGGGCAGATTCGGGATCGTAGCCAGCGCCAGCACGAGGTGCAGCAGAACATTGCCAACAGTTCGGCCGGCGCACAGACGCTGGTCGGGCCGGTGATCCTGCTCGAATTCCGCGAGCGGGTGCAGGAGCCGGCGCGCGATCCGGCCAGCGGCAAGATCACCGGCACGGTGTCGCGCATCGCGACGCAGCGCCGGCTGATCTCCGCCGAGAGCCTGGACATTGACGGCGCAGCGCGGGTGGAGAACCGCCATCGCGGCATTTACCAGGCGCAGCTGTTCCATCTCGATCTGGCCAACCAGGCGAAGCTGGTGATCGAGCCCTTCGCCGCCAGCATACCGGAGCGCACGCTGATCGATGCCGAGGCGACGCTGGTCGTGGGCGTTTCCGATCCGCGCGGGGTCGATGTCGATCCCGAGGTGACGATCAACGGCCAGCCTTTCCGTTTCATCACGCCGGGCAACCGGCTGGAGACCGGCGAGGCACTGAAGATGCCGCAGTTGATCGTGCCGCTGGGGCGCATCGACCCGAGCAAGACGCACAGTTTCGACGTGCGCTTTCCGCTGCAGCTGACCGGCACCACCCGCCTGGCGATCACGCCGAGCGCGGAGAGCAACCGGATTCACCTGAAGTCGGACTGGCCGCACCCCAATTTCGGCGGCCGCTTCCTGCCGCGCGAGCGCAGCGTCGGCGCCGACGGCTTCGATGCGCAGTGGGCGATTTCCCACCTCGCCCGCGATTTCGACCAGGCGCTGGACCCGACTTCGGGCGAGGCGCTGTCGATCGACTTCGTCGACCCGGTGAATGTTTACCTGCAATCGGAGCGGGCGGTGAAGTACGGCATCCTGTTCATCGTCCTCACCTTTGCCGGCTTCTTTCTCACCGAAATCCTGCGCCGCGCGCCGATCCACCCGATGCAGTACCTGCTGGTCGGGCTGGCGCTGGCGCTCTTCTTCCTGCTGCTCATCGCCTTGTCCGAACATCTGTCGTTCGCGCTGGCTTACGGGCTGTCCTCGCTCGCCTGCATCGCGCTGATCGGCTTCTACCTGGCCGGCGCGCTGGGCGGCGCGCGGCGCGGGCTGGCTTTTGCCGGCGGCCTCACCGGCTTGTATGGGGTGCTGTACGGCGTGCTGCTTTCGGAAGACAACGCGCTGCTGATGGGCGCCCTGCTGCTGTTCACGGCGCTGGGCACGATCATGCTCGCCACCCGCCGCGTCGATTGGCACAGTCTGGCCGGCAAGACGGAGCAGGCTTGATGGCGGCGGCTACCGAGCATCGCCCGCGGGCTGCTGGGCGGCTGGCAGGCGCTCGACAAGGGAAATGCCTGGCGCACCATGAAAAAAGCCGGACTTTCGTCCGGCTTTGCTGGGTAGCCCCGTCTGACTTATGGGGTAACCGATTTCAGGCTGTAGGTCGTCAAGTCCAGCGCGGGAAGCTGCTTGTTGGGCAAGGATTTGATGTAATTCACCAAGGGCACGTAATAGAGAATGTAGGTATCCTCGAACACGGTGGGGTCCGCATCCCTCACGCTCTTGAAGCTCAGATAGTTGTCTTTGCCCTGGGCGGTGAATGAGTTGGTAGCAACGGTGTACAGGGTGTCGTTGGCAATGGCTGACCAGGTGCCGGTCTTCCGGTCCTGAACTTCCACATTCTTGATCACTCCGTATTCGCCGCCGCTGAGGAAGACGTCGTAACGAAGACCCGCCGCAGCCGGGAAGGCGCCGGTGGAACCCGAGTGAAGCGAGTAGTAGGCGCCTTCGTTGAGCACCTTGACGATGTCGGAGCCCTTCATTTTGATCATGACGATCGTGTTGGAGAAGGGCAAAACCTCGATCACCTGCGCCATGGTAATCGGGCCGGCGAGCAAGTTGGCTCTTACCCCGCCGACATTCTGGATAGCGACATCGATCGCCGGATTGGTTTTCCGGAACGCTTCGGCAACAACTTGTCCGGCGTAACTTCCGGTTGGTGTCTGACCGGGGGAAAACGGGGTGGGAATCCGGGTGTTGGCCATCGTTTGCGTGATGCTGCCGACCACTTCGTTCTTTGCCTGCTCCAGTTTCACCCGGTAAGGCGCAAGGAGCGCATCAATGGTGGAATCCAGGCCGGCCACGGTCAGGATGGGAGAAGCGTTGATGGCTGTCATGATCTGGGTTTTTACATCTTCGGCCACCTGAACGAATGTTCCCGCAGCGTTCTTGCGCTGGAACTTGTCACCGACAGGAATGATGATGTTGCCGCCGGCTTTTTTCACTTTGCCGTCGGCATCGAAGTCGACATTCAGCACGCCGAGCGCATAGGCATAGCTCCACGCGGTTACTACGTAGACAGGGTCGCCGTTGGGGCCTTTGACCGTGGTCGGGTATTTCCCGAGACCATCCATCTTTGCAATGCTGTCGTGGCTGTAACCGGTAAATGGACCGGTCTGGTCGTTGGCATAGATGGGCGCCAGTCCGATCTGGGCGAGTTGCGCGGTATCCCCGAGAAGGGAGTGGGTATCCCCGCCGACGATCACATCAAGACCGGGAACCTGCTGTGCAAACAGGATATCGTTGTAGTAACCGACGTGGCTGACCAGAACGATCTTGTTGACACCTTTGGCTTCAAGTTCGGCCACAATTTTCTTGGCAGTCTTGATTTCATCGGCAAAAGTAACGTTATCGGAAACCAGTGAAGAATTCTTGGTCTTTTCGACTTTCAGAATCCCGAAAATGCCGATTTTTTCGCCATCAATTTCCTTGATGACATAAGGTTTTATCTTGTCCTTGACTGCGTAGAGTGGACTCTTCGGTTCTGGCGACATATTGGCAGACAATATGGGGAAATTAGCCATACCGATGAGTTCTGCGAGCCTGGCATCGCCTTCGTCAAACTCGTGATTGCCGAGGGTGTAACCGTCAAGTTTGAGTTCGTTGAATATTTTGAAATCCGGTTCCCCCTTGAAAAGCGAGAAATAGAGCGTACCGTTAAGCTCACCGCTATTAACCACGATACTGTGGTCGTTTCTTTCCTTTTTGATAATCGTGGAAAGCCTGGCGAAGCCGCCCATGTCGACCCGGGTTGCAACATTGTCGATCATGAGATCATAGCTGCTGCTGTCGAGGTACGAGTGATGATCGTTGGTATGAATGATCTTGACCGATACGGCCTTGGGCGCTCCGCCACCGCCATCGTCGACGCAACCGAATAGTGTGGCCACGCTACCGGCAAGAAATATAGCCCTTAGAACCTGACCCAATGAAAGCGAAGGCATGATATTTACCTCAGTTAATGATCCGATATATCCGAGAAAAATCGGCGTAATCGATTTGAATCGCCGTAACAAACCAGAGAAGCGAACGGCTGAAAACCGGACTATATATTTCAGAAATTTATTTTTCATGACCAGTCCGAGATGATTCCATTAAACCTCCCTGTTTTCGGTCGCGGCTTGGCGCTGCTTTTCCCCGAACAGGCGCTCTCTGGCTCTGGCTACTGGATGCAGAAAGTACGCTGCCCCCCGCCCGCTCTGCTAAAATCCTGCGTCCGTTTTTCCGGCGCCCGTTCCATTGGCATGGCGCCCCTCCCGTGGAGATTTCACCGATGTACCAGTCCCCCCTGCTTCAGGATCTGCATGAGCGCGGCCTGATCGCCCAGCTCACCGACGCGGAAACGCTCGACAAAATGCTGCAGGAGGAGAAGATCACGCTGTATTGCGGCTTCGATCCGACTGCCGACAGCCTGCACCTCGGCCACCTGGTGCCGGTGCTCATCCTCAAGCGTTTCCAGCAGGCCGGGCACCGGCCAATCGCGCTGGTCGGCGGCGCCACCGGCATGATCGGCGACCCGAGCTTCAAGGCCACCGAGCGCAAGCTCAACACGCCGGACGTGATCGCTTCCTGGGTCGGCAAGATTCGCGGCCAGGTCGAGCCCTTCCTCAGCTTCGAGGGCGCCAACGCGGCGCTGATGGCGAACAACCACGACTGGTTCGGCGCGATGAACTGTCTGGAATTCCTGCGCGACATCGGCAAGCACTTCTCGGTCAACGCGATGATCAAGAAGGAATCGGTGCAGCAGCGCCTGGTGCGCGAGGACCAGGGGATTTCCTACACCGAGTTCTCCTACAGCCTGCTGCAGGGCTACGACTTCGCCGAACTCTACAAGCGCCACCAGTGCGTGCTGCAGGTCGGCGGTTCCGACCAGTGGGGCAACATCACCGCCGGCACCGACCTCACCCGCCGCCTGCACCAGACGCAGGTCTACGGCATGACCGTGCCGCTGATCACCAAGGCCGACGGCACCAAGTTCGGCAAGACCGAATCCGGCGCCGTCTGGCTCGACCCGAAGAAGACCTCGCCCTACGCCTTCTACCAGTTCTGGCTGAACACGGCCGACGCCGACGTCTACAAGTTCCTCAAGTTCTTCACCTTCCTGCCGCTCAGCCGGATCAACGAGATCGAGGCGGCGGACAGGGCCAGCGGCGGCAAGCCCGAAGCCCAGCGCATCCTGGCCGAGGAAGCAACCCGTCTGGTGCACGGCGAAGTCGCATTGATGGCGGCGCGGCGCATCACCGAATGCCTGTTCTCCGGCCAGCTCGCCGACCTGACCGAGAACGACCTCGAACAACTGGCCCAGGACGGCATGCCCGGCATCGCACTCGACAGCGCCGCCGACGGCCTGATCGACGCCCTGGCGGCGAGCGGCTTGGCCAAGTCGAAGTCGGAAGCGCGCACCTTCATCCAGGGCGGCAGCGTGACGATCAACGGCAACAAGGCCGACTCGCTCGACCACCGTATCGTCGGCGACGACCGCCTCTACGGCCGCTTCACCATCCTGCGCCGCGGCAAGAAACAGTACGCGATGCTGCGCTGGCAGTAAGCCGACGATGCGCCAGCTGATCCTCGACCTGCTGCCGGAAAGCCCACCGTCGCTGGACAATTTCGTTGCCGGCGGCAACGACGAGACGTTGGCGGCATTGACCGGCTGGCTGGCCGGCACGCTGGAGGCGACTGCCTTCTGCCTGCACGGTGAGGCCGGTTGCGGCAAGACCCACCTGCTGCTCGCCTGTGGTTTCAACTACATCGACGCCGCTGCCAATCCCGGCCTCGACGGCGTCACTGCCGACGGCCCGCTGGCCGTGGACAATGTCGAGGCACTCGACGCCAGCGGCCAGATTGCCCTGTTCGCGCTGTTCAACCAGCTCCGCGCCAGTGGCGAACGCCTGCTCACTGCCGCCGGCCAGCCGCCCTCGCATCTGGCACTGCGCGAGGACCTGCGCACCCGCCTCGGCGCCGGCCTGATCTACCGGCTGCAGCCGCTGTCCGACGCCGAAAAGGCCGCCGCACTGGCCGCCCAGGCCAGGGAACGGGCGCTCAAGCTGACGCCCGAAGCCATCGACTACCTGATGCGCCACGCGCCGCGCAACATGCGCGCACTGTCGGCGCTGATCGTCGCCCTCGACCGCTACACGCTCGAACACAAGCGCCTGGTCACCCTGCCCTTGCTGCGCGAACTACTCACCCAGGAAGCCACCGCATGAATCTCGCACTTTTTGATTTGGACAACACCCTGCTCGCCGGCGACTCCGATTTCGAATGGGCGCAGTTCCTGATTTCCAAGGGCGTCGTCGACCGCGAAGTCCAGGAAGCCAAGAACATCGAGTTCTATGAGCACTACAAGGCCGGCACGCTCGACATCGCCGCCTTCCTCGAATTCCAGCTGGCACCGCTGACCCGCCACCCGCGCACCGAGCTCGACGCCTGGCACCGCGAGTACATGGACCGCCACATCCGCCCGCTGATCGGCGACAAGGCGCGGGCGCTGGTGCGCAGCCACCTCGATGCCGGCGACCTGTGCGTGATCGTGACCGCCACCAACAGCTTCGTCACCGGCCCGATTGCCCGCGAGTTCGCCATCCCGCACCTGATCGGCACGATCCCTGCGGCCGACGTCAAGAACGGCGTGTTCTTCGGCAACTCGACCGGCACGCCGTCCTTCCAGGCCGGCAAGATCGTCCGCGTCGAACAGTGGCTGGAGGCGCTCGGCCTGTGGTGGGGCAGCTTCGACAACAGCTACTTCTACAGCGATTCGCACAACGATCTGCCGCTGATGAAGCGGGTCAAAACCCCGGTCGCTGTCGACCCGGACGACACATTGCGGGCGCACGCCAGCGAAATGGGCTGGAAAATCATCACTCTGCGGTAAAATTGCCGCTTTTCCGCAGCGCAGCATGCGCCAGACCTTCAGGAACCCGTGATCCGCAAACTCATTTCCCGCGTCTTTCGCGGCAACAAGAACAAGGGCAACCGGCATGAGCCGGCCGTGATTCCCGTCTCCAGCCACGGCATCACCCGCGACCGCCTCTCCAGCGGCAGCCGGCGCACCTGCGAAACCCTGCAGGCCGAAGGCTACAAGGCCTATGTCGTCGGCGGCGCCGTGCGCGATCTGCTGATCGGCGCCGAACCCAAGGATTTCGACGTCGCCACCAATGCCACGCCGGAAGAGGTGCGCCGTTGCTTCCGCCGCTCGCGCATCATCGGCCGCCGCTTCCAGATCGTCCATGTGATGATGGGCCAGGAAGTCATCGAGGTGACGACCTTCCGCGGCACGCTCGACGAGACGACGAAGAAGGACGAGCACGGCCGCGTGCTGCACGACAACGTCTTCGGCTCGCAGGCGGAAGACGCCGCCCGCCGCGACTTCACCGCCAACGCGCTGTACTACGACCCGACCACTGAAACCGTCATCGACTACCACCACGGCGTCGGCGACCTCAAGGCCAGGACGCTGCGCATGATCGGCGAACCGCGCGCCCGCTACCGCGAAGACCCGGTACGCATGCTGCGCGCCGTGCGCCTGGCGGCCAAGCTCGGCCTGTCGATCGACCCGGAAGCGAAGAAGCCGATCCGCGAGATGGCCGAACTGCTGGAAAACGTTCCCGCCGCCCGCCTGTTCGACGAGATGCTCAAGCTGCTGACCTCGGGCCACTCGGTCAATTGCATCACCCAACTGCGCGACGAGGGCCTGCACCACGGCCTGCTGCCGCTGCTCGACGTCATTCTCGACCAACCGCTCGGCGAAAAATTCGTCATGCTGGCGCTGGCCAGCACCGACGAACGCGTCCGTCGCGGCAAGGGCACCTCGCCCGGCTTCCTCTTCGCCACCCTGCTCTGGCACGAAGTGCTGGCCCATTGGGACAAGATGAAGGCCAAGGGCGAAGCCAAGATTCCGGCGCTGTTCCAGGCCATGGACACGGTCCTCGACGTGCAGGCGGAAAAGCTCGCCATCACCCGCCGCATCGCCGGCGACATCAAGGACATCTGGGCGCTGCAGCCGCGTTTCGAACAGCGCGCCGGCAAGCGCCCCTACGCCCTGCTCGAACAGCCGCGTTTCCGCGCCGGTTACGACTTCCTGCTGCTGCGCGCGCAGGCCGGCGAAATCGACATGGAACTGGTCGAATGGTGGACGCGCTTCCAGAATGCCGAGGGCGACAAGCGCGCCGAAATGCTGCTGCCGGAAGCCGCCGGCGACAAGAAGAAACGCCGGCGCCGGAAAAAGCCGGCCAACGCCACGCCCCAAGCCAGCGACGCATGAGTCTTGCCTACATTGCCCTGGGCGCCAATCTTGGCGACCCGGCGGCCACCGTTAACGCCGCTTTTGCCGCGCTTGACCAGTTGCCGGAAAGCCGTCTGCTGGCGAAATCGGCGCTTTACCGCACGGCGCCGGTCGGCATCGCCGACCAGCCGGAATTCGTCAATGCCGCCGCCCTGATCGACACGACGCTGGCGCCGGAAGCACTGCTCGACGCGCTGCTCGACATCGAACAGACCTTCGGACGTATCCGCGCCGAACGTAACGGCCCACGCACGCTCGACCTCGACCTCCTGCTCTACGACGAGCTGACGCTGGCGACGCCACGTCTGACGCTGCCGCACCCGCGCCTGCACCTGCGCGCCTTCGTCCTGCAGCCGCTGGCCGAGCTGGCGCCGGAGCTGGAGATTCCCGGTCGCGGCCGGCTTGCCGCCTGGCTGCCGGCGGTTGCCAACCAGGGCATCTGCCGCCTTTGATTTAACCCTTGCCTCTTCGGCGCCGCTGTGTATCCTTGGCGCCGTCAACAACGCCACGGGACGCCCATGTCTGCTCAAAGCATCACCCGCCGCCTGACCCAGGCCGACCTCGCCAAGCTCTACGCCGCCGGCGAGAAGGTCGCCATGTTCACCTGCTACGACGCCAGTTTCGCCCGCCTGCTCGACGGTGCCGGCGTCGACTGCCTGCTGATCGGCGATTCGCTCGGCAACGTCATCCAGGGCCACGACACCACGCTGCCGGTCACCGTCGCCGACGTCGCCTACCACACCGCCGCCGTCAAGCGCGGTGCCGAACGCGCTTTCATCCTCGCCGACATGCCCTTCGGCAGTTTCCAGGAATCGCCGGAAGCCGCCTTCCGCAACGCCGTCACGCTGATGGCCGCAGGCGCGCAGATGGTCAAGCTCGAAGGCGGCGCCGAAATGGCGCCGACCATTCAATTCCTGGTCAGCCGCGGCATCCCGGTCTGCGCCCACGTCGGCCTGACGCCACAGTCGGTGCATGCGCTCGGCGGCTACAAGGTCCAGGGCAAGGGCGAAAACGCCGCCCGCAAGCTGCTCGCCGACGCCCTCGCCGTGCAGGAAGCCGGCGCCACGATGATCGTGCTCGAAGCCATTCCCGCCGTGCTTGCCGCCGAAGTCACCGCTGCCCTGCACATCATCACCATCGGCATCGGCGCCGGCAAGGATTGCTCGGGTCAGGTCATGGTGCTGCACGACGCTTTCGACATCCCGCCGGGCAAGAAGGCCAAGTTCGTGCGCAACTTCATGGACGGCGCCAGCAGCCTGCACGACGCCGCCTGCCGCGCCGTCGCCGCCGTCAAGGACGGCAGCTACCCCGGCCCGGAACACACTTACGCTGCCTGAGATCATGCACATCCATTCCCGCATCGCCGACCTGCGCGGCGCGCTGGCCGGCCGTGGCCGCATCGTTTTCGTGCCGACCATGGGCAACCTGCACGCCGGCCACGTCTCGCTGGTCAAACAGGCGAAACGGCACGGCAGCCCGGTGGTCGCGAGCATTTTCGTCAACCCGCTGCAGTTCGGCGCCGGCGAGGACTTCGAACGCTACCCACGCACGCTTTCCGCTGACAGCGAAAAGCTCGCTGCCGCCGGCTGCGATATCGTGTTCGCGCCCGATGTCGCCGAGATGTACCCGCTACCGCAGACGTTCACCGTGCAGGTAGCCGACAACCTGGCGAACGATCTCTGCGGTGCCTTCCGTCCCGGCCATTTCAGCGGCGTCGCGACCGTGGTGCTGAAATTGTTCAACCTGGTTCAGCCGCGCGTGGCGGTATTCGGCAAAAAGGATTTCCAGCAGCTGCGAGTGATTCAGGATTTGGTGAACCAGTTCAACCTGCCGATCGACATCGTCGGCGTCGACACCCTGCGCGAAGCCGACGGGCTGGCGATGAGCTCAAGGAACGGCTACCTGTCTGAAGCCGAGCGCATGCAGGCACCGCAACTGCAGCGCGAACTCGCCGCCATCGCGGCCGCCGTCCGGGCAGGCGAACGTGATTTCGCGGCACTCGCCACGACCGCCCGGCGCCACCTCGCCATGGCGGGCTGGCGCGTCGACTACATCGAACTGCGCGATGCTGCAACCCTGCAGGCACCGACAGTCGACAGCCGTCACATGGTCGTGCTGGGCGCAGCCCGACTGGGGAAAACCCGGCTGATCGACAACATCGAGATTGCCTTGGGCAATCCACTCTGAAGTTTTATAATGTGACCCCTTTCTTATTGAGGGCACCGTCATGCAAAGAACGATGCTCAAGTCCAAGCTGCACCGGGCTACCGTCACGCATTCCGAGCTGCATTACGAAGGCTCGTGCGCAATCGACGAGACCCTGCTGGACGCGGCCGACATCCACGAATACGAGCAGATCCAGATCTACAACGTCACCAACGGTGAGCGTTTCACGACGTATGCCATCCGTGCCGCGCGCGATTCCGGCATCATTTCGGTGAACGGCGCCGCCGCGCACAAGGCGAACCCGGGCGACCTCGTCATCATCGCCACCTTCGCGTCCTACAACGAACTGGAATTGGCGCGTTACGCACCTGAACTGGTGTACGTCGACGCAGACAACCGCATCATGGATACGCGTCGGACGATTCCGGTACAGGCTGCCTGAGGCAGCGTTCCGCGCGTCGCAAAGAAGAGGGGCGCGCCCAACGTCCGGACTCAGCGACAACGAAGGCTGCCATTGCCAATTTCGATATGTCAGGCCGCGTCATGGACAGCCTCGCTTGTCATCGTGTGCATTCCGGATTAATCGTCCGAACGGCGTTCAGCCGAGTCGCAGGAAAAGCGTGGCAGGACCGTTGACCGGATAGACCGCGCGTCGCGGGGTATCGTCGGCGAACTCAAAACGCTTTGTGCGCGCGAGCAGTTCCTCGAGCGCAATGCGCATTTCGAGCCTGGCCAGGGGTGCCCCCTGGCAGACATGGATACCGCGGCCCCAGACCATGCCAGCTTCGGGGTTGCGCTCGATCCTGACCGCGTCCGGGTCCTCGAATGCGCGTGGATCGCGGTTGGCGGCAATCCACATCAGCGCCAGCTTCCCGCCTTTCGGTATGGTCCGCCCCCCGATCTCGACTTCCCGCGTCGTGGTGCGTGGATTGGCGACGAGCGGGCCATCCCTCCGCAGGATTTCCTCTATCGATGCGGGAATGAGCGAGGGATCGCTCCGCAGGCGTTCCTGTAGTTCCGGCTCTCGCGCAAGATGCAGGATCAGGATGCCCAGTCCGGCCACGACCGTTCCCTGTCCGGCGGCCCAGTTGCGCAGAACAGCCACGATCTGATCGTCGTCAAGCCGCACCCCGTCAACCTCGGCCCTCAGCAACGCATCGGTGGCATCATCCACGCCCGATGGCGAAGCACGGTGCGACGTCAGGTTGGCCTTGACGTGCTCCGAGAAAAGGCTCGCCAGCGCCTTGCCGACACCCGGCGTCCTGCTGACAGCTGCCACCTGGTTGTCATGCGCCCAGCCGCCGAGGCATTCCCACAGTTGTTCCGGCCAGCCGAGCAGCGCGCATAACGTCCTGAACGCAAAAGGCGTGGCGAAGGCATCGATGAATTCCCCTTCCTTCCCGGCGCACAGTGGAGCGAGCAGGTTCGCCGCAATCTCACGGACGCGCGGCTCGATGCCCGCCATCTGTTCCTGATCGAAGAAAGCGTCCAGCGTCTCGCGGTAGCGGCCGTGAACCGGCGGGTCCATCCCGTTCGGAATGGCCAGGAAGCGGGATGCATTGCTGTATGTCTCCGGATCGTCCAGAACGGCGGCGATGTCCTCGTGACGGAACAGCGACCAGCCCATGAATTCGCTGTGCGCCACCGGACATCGTTCCCGCATCTCATCGTACGCCCCGCGTTGATCCTGCAGAATCAACGGATCCAGCGGATTCCAGTCTGCATGCTGCGATTCGCTCATTGTCCGAAACCTCCTCTCCATTTGTAATGGGTCATTGCTCGCTCGTATCCAGGCGATCTTCGACAAAAGGCCTTGCGAGGTCGGCGCGGCCGTTACGTCATCGGCATCCCGGCTCTCACGGCAGGCCTTCACTTCCGAAAGGATGGCTATCCACCGGATCCGGGTGGTACAAATCCGCTGCCTGGCCTGTGCGCGTTCACGGGAATGAATCCGGGCCGTGTAAAGATCATGTGCGCCTCAGCAAAATCGTGACGAGAAGGGAAGAATCCACCAGCGCCCTGACGGCGTGCGGTTCGGCGTCGGCAAGGTAGACTATGTTGCCCGCACGGAATATCTGGGTGCGTCCGTGGGCCTCGAATTCCACCTCTCCTTCCAGACATTGAAGCGTGAGCGCGCCAGCCGCCTTGTGCTCGGAGGCAACCTGACCGGCCGGCAACACGAACCGGAATACTTCGAGGTGATCCGCTCTGACCAGCGTGCTCGAACTCGTTTGACGCAACGCCGCGCCAAGTGGACGAATATCGATCAATTCACCCGATGCCGCGTGGGAGATGGCCATGAAAGCTCCTGATTGTAGGCAAGTCCGGCACGCCCGGTCCGTTTGCTTCGTCTGCGGCCGCCGCCTTCAGGCGGGACGGACTTGCATCAAGTCCTCCGACTACGGATTGACTATAGCAGGCCGTCCGCTTATTTCAGCCTCCAGATCTCGTCGTTGTATTCCCGCATGGTGCGATCGGTCGAAAAGAACCCGCTCGAAGCGGTATTGAGGATACTCGTCTGCGTCCAGCGTTCCTGATCCTGCCAGGCCTGCGCCACCCTTTCCTGCGCATCGACATAGCTGCGGAAATCCGCCAGCACCATCCAGGGGTCGTGCGGACTCAGCAACGAGTCGAGGATCATGTCGAAGATGCCCGGTTCGTATAAATTGAAATGGCCCGATTTCAGCAGCTCGATCACCTCGCGCAGATCGGAGTCGTTTTCCACATAGCTCAGCGGCTGGTAATGTGGACGCAGCGCCTCGATTTCCTCGGCGTGCAGGCCAAACAGGAAGAAGTTGTCCTTGCCCACCGCGTCGAGAATCTCGATGTTGGCGCCATCGTAGGTGCCGATGGTGACGGCGCCGTTCATCATGAATTTCATGTTGCCGGTGCCGGAGGCTTCCTTGCCCGCGGTCGAAATCTGCTCCGACAGGTCGGTTGCCGGCGCGATGACTTCCATGCTGCTCACCCGGTAGTTGGGTGCGAAAATCATCTTCAGGCGGCTGCCGACGTCGGGGTCGCTGTTGACCACATCGGCCACGCTGTTGATGAGCTTGATGATGCGCTTGGCCATCGCATAACCGGGCGCGGCCTTGCCGCCGATCAGCACGCAGCGGTCGGCCCAGCCATCGAGTCGTCCATGATTGACGCGGTTGTATAGATGGATCACGTGCAGCACGTTGAGCAGTTGCCGCTTGTATTCGTGGATGCGCTTGACCTGCACGTCGAACAGTGCGTCCGGGTTGAACTCCACTCCACACCGGGCCTTGATCATAGCGGCGAGGCGTTCCTTGTTGGCACGCTTCACCGCGCGCCATTCGGCGTGGAAAGCGCCATGGCTCGCCTCCGCCAGCGGCTTCAGCCGTTCCAGCTGCGACAGATCGGCGATCCAGTCCTCACCGATCTGTTCGCTGATAAGCGCGCTCAGGCCAGGATTGGCATGCGCCACCCAGCGGCGCGGGGTGACGCCGTTGGTCTTGTTGTTGAACTTGTCCGGCCAGAGGTCGACGAAGTCGCGGAACAGCCCTTCCCGCAGCAGGCGGGAATGCAGCGCAGCGACGCCGTTGACCGAGAAGCTGCCGACGATGGCGAGCCAGGCCATGCGGATCTGGCGCACCGGCCCCTCCTCGATGATCGACATGCGGCGGCGGCGCTCGATGTCGCCCGGCCATGTCACCGACACTTCACGCAGGAAGCGCGCATTGATTTCATAGACGATCTCCAGCAGGCGCGGCAGCAGACGCTCGAACAGTGCCACCGGCCAGCGCTCCAGCGCCTCCGGCAGCAGCGTATGGTTGGTGTAGGCCATGCACTGCGTGGTGATCGCCCAGGCCGCGTCCCACTGCATGCCTTCCTGGTCGAGCAGCAGGCGCATCAACTCGGCCACGGCAACGGAGGGGTGGGTGTCGTTCATCTGGAACACGTTGTGCTCGGCGAATTTCGTCAGGTCGCTGTTGCCCGCCGCACGCCACTGCCGCAGCGCATCCTGCAGGCTGGCCGAGACCAGGAAATACTGCTGGCGCAGACGCAGCTCCTTGCCATTTTCGCTGCTGTCGTTGGGATACAGCACCATCGAGATGTATTCGGCCTGGTTCGCCGCCTGCACCGCCTCGGAGTAGCTGCCGGCATTGAATTCCTCGAGATTGAATACGTCGGTGGAAACCGATTTCCACAGCCGCAGCGTATTCACGGCATGGTTGCGGTAGCCTGAAATAGGCATGTCGTACGGGATCGCCAGCACATCGCTGGTGTCCACCCAGCGCGCGCGGTGAACACCGGCCTTGTCGTGATAGTGCTCGGTGCGGCCGCCGAACGGCACACGGCAGGCGAACTCGGGGCGCTCGACCTCCCACGGATTGCCGTCACGCAGCCAGTGGTCGGGGTCTTCGATCTGATAGCCGTTTTCGATGCGCTGGTGGAACATGCCGTACTGGTAATGCAGACCGTAGCCCATCACCGGCAGGTTGAGCGTCGCGCAGCTATCCATGAAGCATGCCGCCAGCCGCCCCAGGCCGCCGTTGCCGAGGCCCGCGTCAGGCTCCTGTTCGGCCACCGCCTCCAGCGTCAGGCCGAACCGGTGCAGCGCCTCGCGCGACGCCTCGTCGAGCCCCAGATTGAGCACGTGGTTGGACAGCGCGCGGCCGATCAGGAATTCCAGCGACAGGTAATAGCCGCGCCGCCTGCCCGGCTGGTCGCGCGCGGCATAGGTATTCATCCAGTCCGCCATCAGATGGTCGCGCAACGTCCAGGCCAGCGCCTTGTAGGTGTATAGCGGCGGACAGTCCCGCACGCGCCCGAGGTGGT
>DILW01000082.1 GCA_002425245.1 Betaproteobacteria bacterium UBA5582
CACCCGCGCCGGCATGCTGACCAACCCGCTGCGCGACCGCTTCGGCATCGTCGCCCGCCTGGAGTTCTACAACGCCGAGGAGTTGCGCAGCATCGTCAGCCGCTCGGCCTCGCTGTTGAACGCCCCGATCGACCCCGACGGCGCGCTGGAAATCGCCAAGCGCTCACGCGGCACGCCGCGTATCGCCAACCGCCTGTTGCGCCGCGTGCGCGACTACGCCGAGGTCAAGGCCGACGGCAAGATCAGCCGCGGAATTGCCGACCTGGCGCTGCACATGCTCGACGTGGACCCGGCCGGCCTCGACCTGATGGACCGCAAGCTGCTGTCGGCGGTGATCGACAAGTTCGGCGGCGGACCGGTCGGCGTGGACAACCTGGCGGCGGCGATCGGCGAGGCACGCGACACGATCGAGGACGTCCTCGAACCCTACCTGATCCAGCAGGGCTACCTGCAGCGCACGCTGCGCGGGCGCATTGCGACGCCGGCGATCTACCGCCACCTCGGCCTGCAGGAACCGGCCGGCGCGGCGGTGCGCGATTTGCTCTCGGATACCTGATCAAACTTTTTCGGCGGGTTTCGCGGCGGCCTGGACGATGGTGTTGCGCCCCCCGTGCTTGGCTGCATAAAGCGCGTCGTCGGCCCGGCTGATGGCGTGATCGGCAGTTTCCTCCTGGCCCAGTTCGCTGACGCCCAGGCTCATGGTCACTCGAATTGCCGGGTTGTCCGGAGCCGGCTGGGATGCGGCGATGGCGTGGCGTAGCTTTTCGGCGACGATCAGGGCTTCGTCGAGCGCACAGCCCGGCAGCACCAGCAGGAACTCCTCGCCGCCCCAGCGCACTGCGAAATCGGCCTCGCGCAGGGCCGAGCCAAGCTGGCGGGCGACGCTGGACAGCACCTGGTCGCCGACGCGGTGCCCGTGCCGGTCGTTGATTTCCTTGAAGTGGTCGAGATCGCCGAGGATGAAGCTGATCGGGCGTGGTTCCCGGCGGTTGCCGGCCAGCAGCTTCTCGATCAGGATGCCGAAGGCGTGGCGGTTGAGCAGGCCGGTCAGCTTGTCGGTGGATGCCATCTTCTCGATGCGCGACTGGTAGCTGCCCAGGGTCAGGTAGCACAGGAAGCTGACAATCAGCGTCACCAGCAGGCTGATCGCCAGGTTTACGTACAGCGTCTGGCGGATGCCGGCGAGAGCGACGTCCTCGTTCTGTTCGACGAACAGGTACCACTTCAACTCGGGCAGGTAATTGACGTTGAGCAAGTGATTGTCGCCGCTGTCCTCGAACTGGTAGAAGCCGCTGCGTTCGTGCAGGATGCGCTCAAGCTGCGCCGCCAGCCCCGGTCGCTGGCGCAGGTCGGGCGGTGACGGTGTGTCGCCGCCATAGACCAGCACCTTGCCGCTGGCGTCGGTGAAGTAGATGGTGCGCTTGAAACGCGACTGGTACTCGCGGATGAGCCGGCGCACCGAATCGACGGTCAGGCCGATGCCGGTGGCGCCGATATAGCGCTTGTCGAAATCGAAGACCCGGTAATTGATGAAGATGGTCAGTGCATCCCGGTTGGCCAGGTCGGGGTCGACGTTGATCTCGTATTCCTCGGCCATGTTGCGCACGCGGTAATACCATTCGTCGCGCGGCTCGTCCTCCCTGACCTGTTTCAGTATGCCTTCGGCGGTGTAGTAATTGCCGCTCGCCTCGGACACGAAGAAACTGCTGAAAGCGCCGTGACGCTGGCGGACTTCGGCCAGGTAGCGGGACATTTCGCTGACCTCGCGTTCGCCGCGCAGAACCCAGTCGCGGACGAAGGTATCGTGCGCCATGGTCGACGAAATCAATACCGGCCGAACCAGATCCTTCTGGATTTCCGAATAGATGTTGCTCGAGGTCAGTGGCAGATCCTGGCCGATGATGGCGCTACGGATGGCGTCCCGCGAAACGAAGTAACCGAACAGGGTGGTTGCGAAGAAACCAATGCTGAGCAGCAGCCCGATGACGAGGATCAGGCTGCGACGGTCGAATACGCGGAGCGATTGGGTCATGCGCCGATTATGCGTTAGCCCGCCAGCGATTGCCAGCACGCGGTGGTGACAGGAATTGGCAAACAGAAACAGGCCGTTACACATCAATGTTGCGGCGCAAGGTAAAATCGCCCGATGTCAGAATTCGCCCAAGCCAAGGCCTTCACCATTCCGGTCCGTGTCTATTACGAAGACACGGATGCCGGTGGGGTCGTCTATTACGCCAACTACCTGCGTTTCTTCGAGCGCTGCCGCACCGAATGGATGCGTTTTGCCGGCTACGGCCAGGCGCAACTGGCCGCCGAAACCGGGATCGGCTTCGTCGCCCGCAAGGCGAGTTGCGAATACCTGCGACCGGCCCGCCTCGACGACACGCTGGAAATCGGCCTTGAAGTCGAAAAACTCACCCGGGTGCGCGTCGTATTCCGCCAGTGGGCGCGCCGCGGCGACGAGCTGCTGGCCAGCGGCTCGGTCGAGATCGCCTGCGTCAACATGGCCAGCCTGACCCCCGCACCCATTCCCGATCACCTTCACGCCAAGCTGGAAGCACTGAAATGAACGTTACCCAGGACATGTCCATCCTCCACCTGATCCTGCAGGCCAGCGCCGTCGTCCAGGTCGTCATGGCCTTACTCGCCGGCGTCTCGATCATGTCCTGGTACTACATCGCGATGAAGTGGTTCGCGGTCAAGCAGGCGCGCAGCAAGACCGAAGAATTCGAACGCGATTTCTGGTCCGGCGGCGATCTCAACAACCTGTACCAGAGCGCCATCAACGACCGCCACAACGCCGGCTCGATGGAACGCATCTTCGAAGCGGGCTTCCGCGAATTCACCAAGCTGCGCGGGCAGAAGCACCTCGATTCCAAGGACATCGTCGACGGCTCGCGTCGCGCCATGCGCGCCACCTACCAGCGCGAAATGGACGGCCTCGAAGCCCACCTCGCCTTCCTCGCCTCGGTCGGTTCGGTGTCCCCTTACATCGGCCTGTTCGGTACCGTGTGGGGGATCATGCATGCCTTCCGGGCACTGTCCAACGTCGGCCAGGCAACGCTGGCCTCGGTCGCCCCGGGTATTGCCGAAGCCCTGGTTGCCACCGCCATCGGCCTGTTCGCCGCCATTCCGGCGGTGCTCGCCTACAACCGCTTCTCCCACGACATCGACCGTATCGCGGTGCGCTACGAGTCGTTCATGGAAGAGTTCTCCAACATCTTGCAGCGGCAGATGAGGTAAGGCCATGCGCCAGCGTCGCCTGAAAAACGAAATCAACGTCGTTCCCTACATCGACGTCATGCTGGTGCTGCTCGTCATCTTCATGGTGGCGACGCCGATGATGAGCACCGGCTCGGTCGAACTGCCGGCCAGCGGCACGGCGCCGCAGAAGCCGGACAAGTTCCTGCGCGTCCAGGTCGACAAGGACGGCGCCCTGTCGCTGTTCGATGCCGACGGCCAGGAGCAGAAACTCGACGGCATGCCCAAGCTGCGCGCCAGCCTGGCCGGCCAGCGCGAGCGTCACCCGGAGATCGCGGTGCTGATCGCTGCCGACAAGGAAGTTCCCTACCGCAGCGTGATCGAGGCGCTCGACGAGGTCAAGAAACAGGGCTTCTCGCGCGTGGCGCTGGAAACCTCGGTGCGCTGAGCCCGATGATACTGGAACGACCCGCCGAACCCGGCAAGAAACTGGCCATTGCGTTCACGCTGGCCGTGCACCTTCTGCTGATCGCCGCGCTTTTCCTCGGCGTCCAGTGGAAGCGCAGCGAACCGGAGGCGATGGAAGTCGAACTGTGGGCGCCGACCCCGGTCAAGGCGACCCGGGTAGCGCCGCCGCCGGAGCCACCACCGCCGCCACCGGTCAAGCCGGAGCCGAAAAAGCCCGAACCGGCGCCGGTCAAGGTCGAACCGCCGAAAAAGCCCGACATCGTCGTCAAGGAAGAAAAGAAGAAGCCGCCTGAACCGCCGCCAAAGAAACCGGAACCGCCGAAGCCCGAGCCGAAAAAGCCTGAACCGGTCAAACCGGAACCGAAAACGGTGCCCAAGGTCGACCCGTTCAAGGAGATGCTCGAACGCGAAACCCGTGAACGCCAGGTGGCCACCGAGCAGAACCGCCTGGCCGCGCTGGCCGAGAAGGAACAGCGGGCGGCGGCGAACCGGCGGGGGCTGGAAAGCTATGCGGCCAAGATTCGCATCGCCATCCGCAACAAGATTGTCCTGCCGCCAGGCCTGCAGGGGAATCCGGAAGCCGTTTTCGAGGTCAACCAGCTGCCGGGCGGTGACGTTCTCAGTGTCAAGCTGAAGCGTTCCAGCGGCATGCCAGCACTCGATGCCGCAATCGAGCGGGCGATCCGCAGCGCCTCGCCTTTGCCCAAGCCAAGCGACCCGGCCTTGTTCCAGCGCGACCTGGAAATAAAATACAAGCCGTTTGAAGAGTAAAATCGCGAAAAATCAACGAAGATGATCCCCATGTCCAGAATTTCACGCCGTATCTTCCTGCTCTGCGGCCTGCTCAGCGCAGGCCTGGCCCAGGCGCAGCTGTCGATCGAGATTACCGGTGCCGGTGCCAGCCGGATTCCGGTGGCGATTGCCGACTTTGCCGGCGATCCGACGCTGGCGCGTATCGTCACCGGTACCGTGCGCAGCGATCTCGAACGTAGCGGCCTGTTCAAGCTGGTCGATCCGGTCGGCGCCGTGCTTGACGAGAACGCACCGGTCGATGCGGCTGCCTGGAAAGGCCGTGGCGCCGATGCGCTGGCTGCCGGCAGCATCGCCCGCAGCGCCGACGGCCGGATCGAGGCGCGCTTCCGCCTTTACGACACGCAGAAAGCCACTGCACTGGGCGGCGCAGCGTTTGTCACGCAAAGCGCGCAACTGCGCATGGCTGGCCACCGCATCGCCGACTACATTTACGAGAAGCTGACCGGCGAGCCGGGCGTCTTCTCGACCCGCATCGCTTACGTGGTCAAGTCGCGCGGGCAGTTCCTGCTGCAGGTTGCCGACGCCGACGGGCAAGGAGCCGCGACCGCGCTGACCTCGACCGAGCCGATCATTTCCCCGGTCTGGTCACCGGACGGTTCGCGCCTGGCCTATGTTTCCTTCGAGAAGAAGAAGCCGATGATTTACGTGCATTCGCTGGCCACCGGTCAGCGTCGCATTGTCGCCAATTTCAAGGGCTCGAACTCGGCGCCGGCCTGGTCGCCGGATGGTCGCAAGCTGGCCGTGGTCCTCTCCAAGGACGGCAATTCCCAGCTCTACGCGGTCAATGCCGATGGCAGCGGTCTGCAGCGCCTGGGATCGTCGCCCGGCATCGATACCGAGCCGCGTTATTCGGCGGACGGTAGCCAGATCTACTTCACTTCCGACCGCGGCGGCAGCCCGCAGATCTATCGTATCGACGCCAACGGCGGCGTTGCCCAGCGGGTTACTTTCGACGGGACCTACAACGTTTCGCCGCGGCCCTCGCCCGATGGTCGCAGCCTGGCCTTCATCAGCCGTCGCGATGGTCGTTTCCAGCTGGCGGTGATGGACCTCGCCAGCCGCCAGGTGCAGGTGCTGACCGACTCGACCAAGGACGAGTCGCCCAGCTTTGCGCCGAACAGTCGAATGATCCTGATCGCCACCGAAATCGGCGGTCGTGGCGTACTCTCCGCGGTTTCCGTGGATGGCCGGATCAAGCAGCGTCTCACCATTGCCGGGGGCGATGTCCGCGAACCGGCGTGGGGTCCTTTCGTCAAATAATCCTTTAGCCCACTCCTCTCCAGAGCCTACCAATCATGAAAAAAATTCTCCTCATCAGCCTTCTTGTTTCCGTGCTCGCCGCTTGCAGCACCACCCCGGTGCCGGATGAAACCGCCGGTGCGCCGGTCGAGAGTCGCAGCAGTGGCGGCAGCTCGAGCGAAGTCAAGCCGGTCGTTGCCGGCGGGCTTGACGCCAGCGGCCTGCCGCGCGAACTGACCGACCCGAAGAGTCAGCTCGCCCAGCGCAGCATCTTCTTCGACGTCGACAAGTACGAGGTCAAGGGCGAATACCAGTCGCTGGTCGCTGCCCACGCCAAGTTCCTGGTTGCCAATCGTGGTTACAAGGTCCTGATCCAGGGCAACACCGACGAAACGGGTTCGCGCGAATACAACCTGTCCCTTGGCCAGAAGCGCTCTGACGCCGTCAAGCGCGCGCTGGTCCTGCTCGGCGCACAGGAAGACCAGGTCGAATCGGTCAGCCTGGGTGAGGAAAAGCCGCGCAATCCGGGTCGCGACGAGGCTGCCTTTGCCGAAAACCGTCGCGCCGACATTCTCTATCGCGCTCCTGACGGTCGCGGCGAGTTCTGAGCATGCGTCGCCTGCCGCTGTTTCTCCTGATCGGTTGCCTGGGTAGCGGCTCGGCCTGGGCTTTCTTCGACGACAAGGAAGCGCGTCGCCAGATCGCGGATCAGAAGATCCAGGCCGACGCGCGCTTCGATCAACAGGCGCGGGCGCAGCTCGAACTGGCTGCGCAGATTCAGCGTCAGGCCGAGGAGATCGCCCGCCTGCGCGGGCAGATCGAAACCCTGAACTGGGAACTCGAACAGGCGAAGAAGCGGCAGCAGGATTTTTACCTCGACCTCGACAGCCGCCTGCGCAAGCTGGAAACACCGGCGGTCGAACCGACGGCGGCCAGTGGCGAACCGGCTCCAGGTACTCCGGCTGGCACCATTGGCGGTGCCGGGCCGGCGCATGAAACGGCGACTTACGATGCCGCCCTCGAATTGTTCAAGGCGACCAAGTACAAGGAAGCGGCAGCCGCGTTCGCCGCCTTCGTCCAGCAGTATCCGGCCGGCGCGCTGGCGCCGAACGCCCAGTACTGGCTGGGCAATGCCTGGTACGCACAGCGCAACTGCACCAAGGCGATCGAAGCCCAGAGCCAGGTCATCAGCCGCTACCCGGCCAGTGACAAGGCGCCCGACGCGATGCTGGCGATCGCCACCTGTCAGCAGGAACTGGGTAACCGTAACGGCGCCAATCGCACGATGGAATCCCTGGTCGAAAAATACCCGGCCTCCACCGCCGCCGACAAGGCTCGCGAACGCCTGAAAAAGAAGTAAGCAGTGGATCTGCGCATCACCGAAATCTTTCACTCGCTGCAGGGTGAAGCTTCCCGGGTCGGCCTGCCGACCGTGTTCGTCCGGCTCACCGGTTGCCCCCTGCGCTGCACCTGGTGCGATACCACCTACAGTTTCACCGGCGGCGAGATGTGGACGTTGGCCGAGGTCCTGGCCGAAGTCGCCAAATACCCGGTGCGTCAGGTTTGCGTCACCGGCGGCGAACCGCTCGCCCAGAAGGCCTGCCTGCCGTTGCTCACTGCGTTGTGCGATGCCGGCTACGAGGTTTCACTGGAGACTTCTGGCGCGCTCGACATCGCACCGGTCGATCCGCGCGTATCCTGCATCATGGACCTCAAGGCGCCGGATTCGGGCGAATCGGCCCGCAACCTGTGGGCCAATCTCGCGCACCTCAAGGCGCGTGACGAGATCAAGATTGTCGTTGCCTCGCGCGAGGATTACGAATGGGCGCGCGATGTCATTCATGCACACGGGCTGGACGCCCGCTGCCCGGTGTTGATGTCCCCGGCCCAAGGTGCGGTCGAACCCGCGGCGCTGGCCGGCTGGATACTCGAAGATGGCCTGGCGGTGCGCTTCCAGTTGCAGTTGCACAAGCTGCTTTGGGGTAACATCAAGGGCAAATAGGCCACAGGAGACGGTCATGACCGAAAATCGCCGGCAATTCACCCGCATCAATTTCCGCAGTCCCGGCCGTCTGATCCTGGCCGACGGCGAGCACCCGGTCGAGATTCTCGATCTTTCGTTGAAAGGCGCGCTGATCCGGCCGGTTCAGCCGATGTTCGTCAATGTCGGTAGCAATGGCGTCCTCCATGTCAGGCTTGATGACGGTGAAACCGACATCCGGATGAGGGTGACCATCGTTCATCACCAGAGCGACGCCTACGGCTTGGCCAGCCAGGAAATCGACCTCGACAGCGCTACCCACCTGCGCCGGCTGGTCGAACTGAACCTCGGCGACGAAAGCCTGCTCGAACGCGAAATCAGCCTGCTGTCACACGGCTGAGATTCAAATCCCCAGGTAGCGGTGCCAGATGCCGTGATCGGCATCGAGTTCGGCCGAACTGCCGCGCCAGACCACTTGGCCGCGTTCGATCACGGTGTGCCGGTCAGCCAGCCCGATCAGCTTTTCCACGTACTTGTCGACCACCAGCACGCTCTGCCCGGTCGCGCGAAGGGCTGACAGGCAGGCCCAGATCTCGTCGCGGATCAGCGGTGCCAGGCCTTCGGTCGCTTCGTCGAGGATCAACAGGCGCGGGTTGGTGACCAGCGCCCGGCCGATCGCCAGCATCTGCTGTTCGCCCCCGGAGAGCTGGTTGCCAAGGTTGCGCTTGCGCTCGGCCAGGCGCGGAAACAGCGCGTAGACGCGGGCCGGCGTCCACGGCTCGGCGACCTGGCGGCGATTGGCGAAGAAGGCGACCAGGTGTTCGTCCACCGTCAGGTTGGGAAAGCACTGCCGACCTTCCGGCACCAGCGCGATGCCGGCACGGCCGATGCGGTCGGGCCGCCAGCCGGCGATCTCCTCGCCCAGGAAGCGGATGCTGCCGGCGCGCACCGGCTCCAGCCCGCACAGTGCGCGCAGCGTGGTGGTCTTGCCCATGCCGTTGCGGCCGAGCAGGGTGGCGGCTTCGCCTTCGGTCATCGCCAGGTCGATGCCGAACAGCACCTGGCTGGCGCCATAGGCGACTTCCAGGCCGCGGATTTCGAGCAGGCTGCTCACAGGTGGTCTCCCAGGTAGGCGCGGCGCACTGCGGCGTCCTGGCGGACCTCGTCGGGCAGGCCGGTGCAGATCAGGCGACCGTTGACCAGCACTGAAATGCGGTCGGCCAGGCGGAACACCGCGTCCATGTCGTGCTCGACCAGCAGGATGGTGACGTGGCGCGCCAGGTGCTCGATCAGCTCGACCATGCGCGCCGACTCCTCCGGGCCGGTGCCGGCCATGGGCTCGTCGAGCAGCAGCAGTTGCGGCTGGGTGGCCAGCGCCATCGCCAGTTCCAGCGCCCGCTGTTCGCCATGCGAGAGCTGCCCCGCCAGCTGCCCGGCCTGGTCACCCAGGCCGACCTGTTCGAGGAAAGCGCGTGCCTCGTCGAACAGGCGCCGCTCGGCTGCCACCGGGCGCCAGAAGCGGAAGCTGCTGCCGGCATCGGGGCGGCCCTGGACGGCCAGCGCGACATTGTCGAGCGCCGTCTGGCCGGCAAAGACATTGGTGATCTGGTAGGAGCGCGCCATGCCGGCACGTACCCGCTCGTGCATGGACAGGTGCGTGACCTCGCGGCCGGCGAAGTGGATGCTGCCGCTGTCCGGGCGCAGCGCACCCGAGACATGGTGGATGAAGGTGGTCTTGCCGGCGCCGTTGGGGCCGATCAGTGCGTGCACTTCGCCGGCCGTCACCGAAAAATTGACGTCCTGCAATGCATCGACGGCGGCGAAACGGCGGGACAGCGCGCGGACCTCGAGCAGTGCGTCAGCCATGGCGTTTCCCGAACAGGGCGGCGACGCCGCGCGGGGCGAAGAGGACGATGCCGATCAGCAGCAGGCCGAGGACGATGTGCCAGTGCTCGAACCAGGCAAGCAGGAATTCTTCGAGCAGGAGCAGGACGACGGCACCGACCAGGCCGCCCCACAGGTAACCGACACCGCCGACGATGACCATCACCAGCAGGGTGCCCGATTGCGTCCATTGCAGCAGGTTGGGGCTGGCCATCCCGGTCAGGTTGGCGAGCAGG
>DILW01000037.1 GCA_002425245.1 Betaproteobacteria bacterium UBA5582
CCAGTCCGGCAGCGCGCGCGCTGTTCGACCACCTGGCGACCATGGGCGCCTGAGGCCTCAGACCGGGGTCAGCCAATCGGCGTGGCGCGCATCCTCGCCGCGCACGCAGGCGAAGAAAGCCTGCTGCAACTGGCGGGTCAGCGGACCGGGCTGGCCGTTGCCGATTTTCCTGCGGTCGACCTCGATCACCGGCGTGATTTCGGCGGCGGTACCGGTCAGGAAGACCTCGTCGGCGCAGTACAGTTCGTCGCGGGTGATGCGCTTGCTGCGCACGTTCAGGCCGAGTTCGCCGGCCAGCGTGCACACCGTGCGGCGGGTGATGCCGTCGAGCGCCGAGGTGGTTTCCGGCTGCAGCAGCTCGCCGTCGCGGACCAGGAAGAGGTTTTCGCTCGAACCTTCGGCGACGTAGCCCTCGGTATCGAGCAGCAGCGCCTCGTCGTAACCGTCGCGGCGCGCTTCGCGCACGGCGAGGATGGAGTTGGCGTACATTGAAATGGCCTTGGCCCGGCACATCTGCACGTTCGGGTGGTGCCGCGCGTACGACGAAACGCGCACGCGGATGCCGTTCTCCAGCGCCGTCTGCCCGAGATAGGCGCCCCAGTCCCAGGCGGCGACCATGACATGCGTGGCAGCGCCGGCCGGGTCGACGCCGGTCTTCTCGGCGCCGAGAAAGAGCAGCGGCCGTATGTAGCCGCTGTTCAGCCCGTTGCGCGTCACCGCCTCGCGGCAGGCAGTAGCCAGCGTCGCCCGGTCGAAGGGCAGATCGATGGCCAGGATGTGCGCCGAGTCCTCCAGGCGCCTGAGGTGCTCGGCGAGCCGGAAGATCGCCGGGCCGGCCGGCGTCGCGTAGGCGCGCAGGCCTTCGAAGCAGCCGTAGCCGTAGTGCAGGGTGTGGGTGAGCACGTGCACCTTGGCATCGCGCCAGGGTAACCAGTGGCCGTCGAGCCAGATGAATCCGTCCTTGTCTTGCATGGTGGTTTTCCTCGAAATCGTGATGGCAACCGCTAACGCAGTCGTTCGAAGCACGCGGGGGTGGGCGCGGGGGTGTCCGCCAGCGCCGCTGGCCGGGTGGGCGGGGCGCATCGGACAAACTCGGTGAACACAGGATGCGGTGACCCAGGGATGCGTTCAAACGAAACAGGACGTTGTGAAATGAACGAATTTCATCCGTGATTTCCGTGAAAGTGTCGTCCCGGCGACTCGTTTTCCATCGCCGACACCGCTATCCTTGTCCCATGGTCTTCAATACCCCGACGATCTTCGCTTCGGTGGCGCTGGTGGCGCTGGTCATGGCCTTCTGCCTGATCCTCGTCGGCCAGGAGCATCGGCGCGACGGCATGCGAGCCGGCGGCCTCGGCCTGCTGGCGCACGCTTTCGCCTATTGCTGTTTCACGCTCTACGGCCACGAGGCGGCATGGTTGACCTACGGTGTCGGCAATACCCTGTTGTCGCTCGCCCTGGCCTGCTATTCCGCCAGTCTGCTGCGCATCCACGGGCAGCCGGTGCCGTGGCGGCAGATCTTCGCCCTGCCGGTGCTGATGGCGGTGGCGCTGATGGCGCTGATCGACACCCGCGAACCGCGCATGTTTGCCGCCTGCCTGGTGCTCATCCTGCAGTGCCTGGCGATCATGAACTGGACCTGGCGCCACGCCCGCAACGGTGGTCGGGCCCACCTGTTGCTTCTGCTCGGCGGTGGCATCAGTCTGGTCGGGCTAATGCTGCGCGTTGCCGCCATCGCCTCCGGCGCTGCCGCCGAACTGCCCTACGACGTCAGCAATCTGCGGCAGACGGTATCGGTCAGTATCGGCACCGTCACCGTGATGATGTTTTCGCTCGGTCTGGTGCTGATGGCCAAGGAGCGGACCGAGGCGGCGCTGCGCGACATGGCACTGCGCGACGCGCTGACCGGGATCGCCAACCGGCGTGCGATCATCGAGGCCTGCGAGCGTGAAATCGAGCGCTCCCGGCGGGCTGGCACGGCGTTGACCGTGGCCCTGTTCGACATCGACCATTTCAAGCGGATCAACGACAGTCACGGCCACCTGGCCGGCGACGCCGTGCTCCGCCAGGCTGCCGGGCTGTTGCGCCAGCGCCTGCGTCAGTCCGACGAAGTCGGTCGCTATGGCGGCGAGGAGTTTCTCGTGCTGCTTCCCGATACCGGCCGCGAAGGTGCGCTGACCGTGATCGACGGCCTGCGCAGCGCGGTCGCCGCCCAGCCGGCGGCATTCGGCGGACTGGCCCTGCCCTATCGCTTCAGCGTCGGTCTATGGTGCGGCGTGCCGGCGCCCGGCGACAACTCCGACAGCCTCATCGCCCATGCCGACGCTGCGCTCTACGCGGTCAAGGCCGCCGGTCGCGACGGGGTCAGTGTGGCGCCGGATCGGTGTGGGCAGCTCGCACCAGCCAGCGGATGAAATTCATCGCCGGTGGCCTTTCCTGGACTGCGGGCGGCGCCACCACGTAAAAGCTGCGGTCCGGGCAGACCGCGGCGAAAGGCTGGCACAGCCGCCCGTCGGCCAGATAGGGCGCAGCCAGGCTGCCGGCCATCAAGGCGACGCCGTGGCCGGCAGCGGCACCTTCGAGCATCAGCAACGCATCCTCGTAACGCGGCCCATTCGCCGGCTCGGCCCGGCTCAAGCCGGCGGCGGCGAACCAGCGCTGCCAGGACAACAGCGGGTGACGCAACAGGCGGCAGCGGTCGAGGTCGGCCGGTTGCGCTAGGTTGGTTGCCAGCGCCGGGCTGCACACCGGGAAAACGTGCTCCTCGAACAGCTTCCAGGCCAGCAGGCCGGGCCACTCCTCCTCGCCGTAACGCAGTCCGAGATCGGCCTCGCCGGCGAGCAGCGGGCCAAGGCCGGTGGCCGTGGACAAGACGAATTCGAGTTCGGGGTGTTTTTCCTGGTAAGCGGCAACGCGGCTGACCAGCCAGCGGCTGCCGAGTGCCGGTGCCGCCGAGATGCGCAGGCGTTCCCGCTGTGGCGCGCGCAACTGGGCACTGGCCTCGTCCAGGCGCAGCAGGGCGTCGCGGACCACCACCAGATAGCGGCGTCCGGCCGGCGTCAGCACCACTGCCCGGTGACGACGCTCGAACAAGGCCTGGCCGAGGTGTTCCTCAAGCTGTCGGATGCGGTGACTGATCGCCGACGGGGTCAGGTGCAA
>DILW01000063.1 GCA_002425245.1 Betaproteobacteria bacterium UBA5582
GCCGTACGCGCCGGCGCGTACGGCGACCTTCGACACCGATCAGGGCGCGGTTGACATCGATATCGAGGCCTATTTCCAGCCGCCCCCCGGCGGTTTCACCGAACTGCCGCCGTTGATGCTGCCGTCGCCGGCCAACATTCAGGCGCTGAACGACTACGTGGCCCAGGAAATGGCGGGTTTCCTCAGCGCCAACGGCATTCCGCAAGCGCCGGCGAGCATCAGCTACGATCGCAACGGTGAACTCCAGTTGCCGGCGGATTATCCCTATGCCGAGCAATTCAAGGCGGCGCTCGAAAAGGAGCCGGTACTGGCGCGCAGCATGCAAAGCGCGGTTGCCTTGACTTCGCATCATGTCGAGATGCAGAAGGTCTTGCCATTCCATGAGGAATACGCCGCTGCCGCCTCGTCGGCCGAAGCTGCCGCCGTGGTTGCCAAGTACGCCTGGGTGTTCGCCGACAATCGGCCGTCGGCGCAGATCGCGCTGCACTTCTCCAGGGACGGCCGGGAGATCAGCCTGACTGCCGACGGCGAGTCGGTCTCCTGGCCGACCGCCTGAGCGCTGGCGGGCTGAATCCGGGTGCGTGGAGCTTGCCTGGTCAACGCCGAAAATTCCTGATCGGGCGGCTGATAAATAGCTGACAAATTCAGTCGAGTATTCTAGAATTCACTCCCTTTCAATAGGGAGATAGCACCCCATGTTCCGGCACTTGCGTGAGGATATCCGCGCGGTCTTCGACCGCGATCCGGCAGCCCGCTCGTTCTGGGAGGTGCTCACCTGTTACCCGGGCATCCATGCGCTGATCCTGCACCGCATCGCCCACTGGCTGTGGGGCCACCGGCTGCGCTGGCTGGCGCGCTTTACCGCACACCTGTCCCGATTCTTCACCGGCATCGAGATCCATCCGGGGGCTACCATCGGGCGTCGTTTCTTCATCGACCATGGCATGGGGGTCGTCATCGGTGAGACTGCCGAGATTCGCGACGATGTCACCCTGTACCACGGCGTCACCCTGGGCGGGACTTCGTGGAGCAAGGGCAAGCGCCATCCGACGCTGGAGAGCGGTGTCGTGGTCGGGGCTGGCGCCAAGGTACTGGGACCGATCGTCATCGGCGCCGGCGCCAAGGTCGGCTCGAACGCCGTGGTCACCAAGCCGCTGCCGGCCGGGGCGACTGCCGTCGGCAATCCGGCGCGGATTCTCGATCCGCAGAGCCGCGAGCGCGAACAGCAGGCCGAAAAACTCGGCTTCTCCGCCTACGCTGTCGGCCGCGACCAGGACGACCCGCTGGCCAAGGCCATCCACGGTCTGCTCGACCACGCGGCGGAGACCGATCGCCGCCTGGCTTCTCTGCTCAAGGAGCTTGAAGCGCAGGGCGTGAAATGCGACCAGGAAGTTCAACCGGCCGATCATTTCGATCCGAAATACCTGAGCAAAATAGTTGACTGATTTTGTCTGGTTTATGTATAGTTGACCGTAACACTTGGTTATTGATCGGGAGACCGAAATGCGTTTGACCACCAAAGGACGTTTTGCAGTAACAGCAATGATGGACCTTGCCTTGCGCGGCGAGGACGGGCCGGTGGCCCTGGCCGGTGTCGCCGAGCGGCAGAGTATTTCGCTGTCGTATCTTGAACAGCTGTTCGGCAAGCTGCGGCGTTACAAGCTGGTCGACTCCGTGCGCGGTCCGGGCGGTGGCTACCGGATTTCCCGGCCGCTGGAACGGGTCAGCGTTGCGGACATCATCCGTGCCGTCGACGAACATCTGGATGCCACCCAGTGCGGCGGCGAGGAAAACTGTCAGGCGGAACATCGCTGCATGACCCATGACCTGTGGTCCACGCTCAACACCAAGATGTTCGAGTATCTGGCATCGGTGACCCTGGCCGATCTGGTGAACCGCGAAAAGGCCAAGGCAGCAGCGCGTGGTGAAGCGGTGATTGCCGGGCCGCTCGGGCCGCACCCGCGGCGCACGCTGCGCGAAAAATCGGCAGTCGCTGCCTGATCGACCATGTTTCAGCCCGTCTATCTCGACCACAACGCCACCACGCCGCTCGATCCGGCGGTGCGCTTGGCCATGCTGCCCTGGCTTGACGGCCTGTGCGGCAATGCGTCGAGTCGGCACGAGTACGGTCGGCGGGCCAGGCAGGCAGTCGACGAGGCGCGGCAGAAAGTCGCATCGGCACTCGGTGCGCACCCGACCGAAGTTGTTTTCACCAGCGGCGGTAGCGAGGCCAACAACCTGTTCATCAAGGGGGCGGCGGCTGTGCTCAAGCCCGGTCTGATCGCCGTCAGCGCCGTCGAGCACCCCTGCGTGCTCAAGCCGGCGATGCAGTTGCAGGGTCGGGGATGGTCGGTGCGCGAAATCGCCGTCGATGCTGCCGGCCGGATTGATACCGCGGCTTACGCCGAACTGCTCGCTGCCCGTCCGGCGCTGATTTCGGTGATGCTGGCCAACAACGAGACCGGCGTGATCCAGGATGTCGCAGTCCTGGCCGCGGCCGCCCGGGCCAGCGGCGCCTGGTTCCACAGCGATGCCGTGCAGGCGCTGGGCAAGCTGCCGGTGGATTTCCGGCTGCTCAATGCGGCCGGCGTGCACGCACTGACCGTGTCTGCGCACAAGATCAACGGGCCGAAGGGCGCGGCGGCGCTGGTGCTCGACAAGCGGATCGAGTTGCAGGCGCAGGTTGCCGGTGGCGGCCACGAGCGCGGCCTGCGTTCAGGAACGGAAAATGTTCCGGCCATCGTCGGTTTTGGTGTGGCGGCGGAACTTGCGGCGCAGCGCGTTGCCGAATGGCGGCAACGGATGCCGGGCTTGAAAAACCTCCTGGAGCAAGGCTTGACGGCAATCGGGGCACGGATTTTCGGGCTTGGGGCAGAACGCCTGGATAACACCAGCTATTTCGCCTTTCCCGATATCGACGGCGAGACCCTGGTCGGCAAGCTCGACCGCGAGGGGTTCGCGGTGGCCAGCGGCGCCGCGTGTTCGAGCGCCAATCCCGAGCCATCGCATGTGTTGCGGGCAATGGGCGTGGCTCCTGAAGTCGCCCGCGGTGCAGTACGTGTCAGCCTCGGTGTCGGCAACAATGAAGCCGACATCGAACATTTCATCAAGGCCTTGCAGGCCACGGTCGGACGCCTGCAGGGACTGACGGCAGTTGCCGTTTGAACAACCCGACGACCTAGCGAGAATGACGATGAAACTTCCCATTTACCTGGATTACTCGGCAACCACTCCGGTCGACCCGCGTGTCGCCGAAAAGATGATTCCGTACCTGTGCGAGCATTTCGGTAATCCCGCGTCGCGTTCGCACAGTTTCGGCTGGGTCGCCGACGCGGCGGTCGAGGAGGCGCGCGAGCAGGTTGCCGCGCTGGTTGGTGCAGATCCCAAGGAAATCGTGTGGACCTCCGGTGCCACCGAATCCAACAATCTGGCGATCAAGGGCGCGGCCAATTTCTACGCCGGCACCAAGGGCAAGCACATCATCACCGTCAAGACCGAGCACAAGGCCGTGCTCGACACCGTGCGCGAAATGGAGCGCCAGGGCTTCGAGGCGACCTACCTCGACGTCAAGGAAAACGGCTTGCTCGATCTGGAAGCGTTCAAGGCGGCGATCCGCCCGGATACCGTGCTCGCTTCGGTGATGTTCGTCAATAACGAAGTCGGCGTCATTCAGCCGATTGCCGAGTTGGGCGAAATCTGCCGCGAGAAGGGCGTGATCTTCCATGTCGATGCCGCCCAGGCGACCGGCAAGGTGGACATCGACCTGTCCAGGCTCAAGGTCGACCTGATGAGCTTCTCCGCGCACAAGACCTATGGTCCGAAGGGTATCGGTGCGCTGTACGTGCGTCGCAAGCCACGCATCCGCCTGGAGGCGCAGATGCACGGCGGCGGTCACGAGCGCGGTTTCCGCTCGGGCACGCTGGCCACGCACCAGATCGTCGGCATGGGCGAAGCCTTCCGGATTGCGCGCGAGGAAATGGTTGAAGAAAACAAACGAATCAAATACTTGCGCGATAAACTTCTGAAAGGACTTCAAGATATTGAAGCGACTTTCATCAATGGTGATCTGAATCACCGCATTCCGCACAACCTGAACATCAGCTTTGCCTATGTCGAGGGCGAATCGATGATCATGGCGATCAAGGATCTGGCGGTGTCGTCGGGTTCGGCCTGCACCTCGGCCAGCCTGGAACCTTCCTACGTGCTGCGTGCGCTCGGTCGCGACGACGAACTGGCGCACAGTTCGATCCGTTTCAGCATCGGCCGGTTCACGACTGAAGAGGAAGTAGACTATGCAATCAAGCTGTTGCACGCCAAAGTTGGCAAGCTACGTGATCTTTCGCCGCTGTGGGAAATGTACAAGGACGGCATCGATCTGAGCACGGTTCAGTGGGCCGCACACTAACAGGGAATCAAGGAGAAACAACATGAGCTATAGCGTAAAAGTCATTGATCATTATGAGAATCCGCGCAACGTCGGTTCCTTTGGCAAGGAAGACGACGGCGTCGGCACCGGCATGGTCGGCGCGCCGGCCTGCGGCGACGTGATGAAGCTGCAGATCAAGGTCAACAAGTCCGGTGTGATCGAGGATGCCAAGTTCAAGACCTATGGTTGCGGCTCGGCCATTGCCTCGTCGTCGCTGGTGACCGAATGGGTCAAGGGCAAGACCGTCGATCAGGCGCTCGAAATCAAGAACACCGAAATCGCCGAAGAACTGGCCCTGCCGCCGGTTAAAATCCACTGCTCGATCCTGGCCGAGGACGCCATCAAGGCGGCCGTCGCGGATTACAAGAAAAAGCACGGAGAATAAGCATGGGCGTTACCCTGACCGACTCGGCGGCAAAGCATGTCGCCAATTTCCTGCAGAAGCGGGGCAAGGGCGTCGGCCTGCGCCTTGGCGTTCGCACCTCCGGCTGTTCGGGGATGGCCTACAAGCTGGAATTCGTCGATGACATCAACGAGGACGACCAGGTGTTCGAAACCGGCGGGGTCAAGGTCGTGGTCGATGCCCGGAGCTTGCCCTACCTTGAAGGCATGGAACTGGACTACGCCCGCGAAGGCCTGAACGAGGGGTTCAAGTTCAATAACCCCAACGTCAAGGATCAATGCGGTTGCGGCGAATCCTTTAATGTCTGAGGCTCGGCGGGGCGGCGTTGAGCCCCGCTTGCCGTACTGACGTACTGTCTGCGCGGGGCTCGCCTTGCTCCGCCTTCGCTTTGCTGTTTGTCGCATCCTGATGCGCTGCCAATTCGAGGTTTGTCTTTGGACCTGACCGCTGATTTCTTCTCCTTGTTCGGCTTGCCGAAAACTTTCCGGCTGAATCTGTCCGAGCTCGATTCGCGCTACCGCGACGTGCAGGCGCAGGTGCATCCGGATCGTTTCGCCAATGCCAGCGAGGCCGAGCGGCGTTTGTCGATGCAGTGGGCGACGCGGGCCAACGAGGCCTACCTGACGCTGAAGAAGCCGCTGGAGCGGGCAAAATACCTGCTCGAACTGGCTGATCACGACCTGCAGGCGGAGAACAACACCGCGATGCCGGCCGATTTCCTGATGGAACAGATGGAATGGCGCGAAGCGGTGATGGAGGCGCGTGCCGGCGGCGATCACCACGAACTGGAACGCCTCTACCAGCGCCTGCGCGGCGACATGGACGGGCGTTACGGCGAAGTCGGGCGGTTGCTCGACGAGGCCGGCGATTACCCCCTGGCCACCGACCGCGTACGCCGCCTGATGTTTCTGGAAAAACTGCTTTACGAAATCGATGACGCGCTGGCGTCGCTGGAAGAATAAGAACATGGCCCTGTTTCAAATTGCCGAACCCGGTGAATCCGCTGCCCCCCACGAACACAAGCTGGCAATCGGCATCGATCTGGGGACTACCAATTCGCTGGTTGCCACCGTGCGCAGCGGCATCGCCATCTGCCTGAGCGACGACAACGGGCGCAGCCTGTTGCCCTCGGTGGTTCATTACAACGCCGACGGCAGTACCGAGGTCGGTCACGAAGCCCAGCGCAACCAGGCGCTTGACCCACGCAACACGGTTGTTTCGGTCAAGCGTTTCATGGGGCGGGGCAGGCAGGACATCGCCCATGTCGAATCGATGCCCTACGACTTCGTCGAAGCGCCGGGCATGGTCAGGTTGCGCACGCAGGCCGGCATCAAGAGCCCGGTCGAGATCTCCGCCGAAATCCTGAAAACCCTGAAAGACCGCGCCGAAGCAGCGCTCGGTGGCGAACTGGTCGGCGCCGTGATCACCGTACCGGCCTATTTCGACGACGCTCAGCGCCAGGCCACCAAGGATGCGGCGCGCCTGGCCGGTCTCAACGTGCTGCGCCTGTTGAACGAACCGACCGCGGCCGCCATCGCCTACGGCCTGGATAATGGCGCCGAAGGCGTTTATGCGGTTTATGACCTGGGCGGCGGCACTTTCGACATCTCCATCCTGAAACTGACCAAGGGCGTCTTCGAGGTCATGGCCACCGGCGGCGATTCGGCGCTGGGCGGCGACGATTTCGACCACCGCATCTTCTGCTGGGCGATCGAGACCGGCAAGCTGCAACCGCTGTCGGCGCAGGATGCGCGGCTGCTCATGATGCGCTGCCGCGAAGCCAAGGAGTTCCTGAGCAAGAACCCGGAAGCCCCGATCACCGCACGCCTGTCCACCGGCGAGATGGTCGATCTCAAGCTCGATGTCGCGACCTTTGCCGAAATTACCCGGACCCTGGTTTCGAAGACCCTGCAGCCGGTGAAGAAGGCCTTGCGCGACGCCGGTCTGCGCCCTGACGAAATCAAGGGCGTGGTCATGGTCGGCGGCGCCACGCGCATGCCGCAGATCCAAAAGGCGGTCGGCGATTTCTTCCGCCAGGAACCGCTCACCAATCTCGATCCGGACAAGGTCGTCGCCCTCGGCGCGGCAACCCAGGCCAACCTGCTCGCCGGCAACAAGACCGGCAAGGACGACTGGCTGCTGCTCGACGTCATCCCGCTGTCGCTCGGCCTGGAAACCATGGGCGGACTGACCGAAAAGGTCATTCCGCGCAACTCGACGATTCCGACCGCACGCGCCCAGGAATTCACCACCTTCAAGGACGGCCAGACGGCGATGGCGATCCACGTCGTCCAGGGCGAGCGCGAGATGGTCGCCGATTGCCGCTCGCTGGCCCGCTTCGAACTGCGCGGCATCCCGCCGATGGTTGCCGGTGCGGCGCGCATCCGCGTCACCTTCCAGGTCGACGCTGACGGCCTGCTGTCGGTCACCGCGCGCGAGCAGACGACCGGTGTCGAATCGAGCATCACCGTGAAGCCGTCCTACGGCCTGTCCGACGACGAAATCGCCGGCATGCTGCAGGATTCGCTGGCCCACGCCAAGGACGACGCGATGGCCCGTGCCCTGCGCGAAGCGCAGGTCGAAGCCGAGCGCATGATCGAGGCGACCGAAGCCGCGCTGGCCGAGGATGCCCATCTGCTGAACGAGGCGGAAGCGACCAGGATTCGTAACGCCATTGCCAAGCTGCAGGAAGCGGCGGCCGGCGACAATCGCCGCATCATCAACATCGCGATGGACGATCTCGGCTTCGAGACTCAGGAATTCGCCCATCGCCGCATGGATCAGAGCATCAAGAAAGTGCTGTCCGGCCGCAAGGTCGACGACATCCGCGTAGGAGAGGAAGAATGACTCAAATCATCGTGTTGCCGCACCTCGAACTGTGCCCGGACGGTGCAGTGATTGAGGCCGAGCCGGGCAGGTCGATCTGCGAGAACCTGCTCGCCAACGAGATCGAACTCGATCACGCCTGCGAAATGTCCTGCGCCTGCACCACCTGCCACGTCATCGTGCGCGAAGGTTTCGAATCCCTGGCCGAGGCCAGCGAAACCGAGGAAGACCTGCTCGACAAGGCCTGGGGCCTGGAGCCGAATTCCCGCCTTGGCTGCCAGGCGCTGGTTGGCGACACGCCGCTGGTGGTCGAGATTCCCAAGTACAGCATCAACATGGCGAAGGAAGGGCACCGCAAATGAAGTGGACCGACATCAACGACATCGCCATCGAGCTGGCCGATTCCCGCCCGGATACCGACCCGCTCAAGGTGAACTTCGTCGATTTGCGCGCCTGGGTGATGGCCTTGCCAGACTTCGACGACGATCCCAACCGCTGCGGCGAGAAGATCCTCGAAGCCATCCAGCAGGCCTGGATCGACGAAGTCGCCTGATCACCCCTCGACCGGCGCCGCCACCCCGGCGCTGCGCAGCTGCTCGCGCATGCTGCTGGTCGACAGCAGCACCAGCATCGGCTGGGCGCTGCCCGGTGCCGTCTTGACGACCGAGGCTAGTACCGAAGCGATGCCAACGTAGATATTCGACAGATCGTCGATATCGCTTTCAGCCACTTCCATGATTTCGCCCAGGCGGTCTACCAGGATGCCGAAACGCCCGCCGTCATCGCCGTTCACCACCACCACCTGCTGACTGATCGAGCGGTTTTCTTCCGGTAGCGGCAGCCCGAGCGCTGCGTGCAGGTTGTAGATCGGCAGGCTGCGGTTATGGTGGATCATTGCCCCGTAAACCTGTTTCGGCGCATTGGCCAGGGTCGTGGCGCCGGTCAGTTCGACCGCTTCGACCACCGACGAAACCGGCAGGCCCAGCCAATGGGCGCCAAGGTGGAAGGTGGCAATCTCGCGCATCGCTTGTTCGCCGGCATTGGCTGCATGGCGCATGGTCACCTCGGCGGCCGGCGTGCTGAGGCTGGCCTGGTCGTCATAGGCGCCCAGGGGAATGAAGACCAAGGCCGTCACCTCGTTGCGATAAGCGTCGTCCTTGCCCTTGAACTCGCGGTACCCGGCTGACGGACTGGCGCCAACCGCCATCACCTGGCCGTCCAGTTCGATCAGGCGGGAACAGCCACTGGCGTCTGGTTTCAACAGTTCCGGCGTCAGCAGCAGTTGCTGGCCCGGGCGGTATGGCCCGCCACTGGCGGCAATCACCCGGGCTTCGCCATCGACGAACAAGGCAAAACTACCGTCGACTGCCGTGCCGGAAGCCTCACGCGGCAAGGCGTCGTTGAGCATGGCGGCGAATTGCGGTGCGCTGTCGAAGACGATGGCAATGCCGCCGACCACCCGGTAATCGTCAGGTGAACGCACTGCCGACAGGTAGATGTAGGTTGGCCGGTCGGCGTAGAGCGCGGTTTCGCTGAACTGCGACACGGCGTAGGACTGGCTGTCGCGCAGATCCAGGCATTCGCGCACCCAGGGGGCACCCAGTGTTTGCCCGACAAGTGCCGCGTGCTCAGGGTTGGAAACCGCTTGAACCTGGCCGGCGGTATCGAACAGCAGGATGTTGTCGTAGACGGTGTACAGGCTGTTGATGTAACCGATGACCTGCTCCAGGCCGACACGGCGTGCTTTTGCCGCATCGTCGGCGAGCAGGGCGCGGATCGTCGAATCGAGTGCCCACCAGCGGCAATCGTTGGCGCGTTCGTAGAGGTTGCGGTCCATGATGTCGATCGCCAGTGCCGCGAAGAAACGGCTGTCGGCGAGCAGGGCGGAAAGCACGGTCGACTGGAGATTGCCGATTGAGCGTGAGAAGACCTCGCGCATGCTCATGCCGACCCGGCTGATTTCGCGCAACAGGATCTTCGAGAATGCACTGTTGACCGCCGCCGAAACGCTGGCCTGGCGCACCGTCCCATTCCATACGGCACGGCTGAGGTCGCGCTGGATCGCTTCGGCCTTCTGGGGAATTGCTCGCAGCTGTTCGGAAAACGCCCTGCCACCGGCGATCACCGAGGCGAGCAGGGCGGGTTCGGAAATATCGAGCGGATCGTCGTCATGAACGTCGAAAGCTTGCGCCACCGGCATCATCACCAGGCCGCGCCAACCCGGCCCGGCATAACCCTGGTAGCCACGCGTATCGCTGGCAAAGGCGAGGTAGCTGCGGCCGGCAAAACGCAGGCGCTCCAGGTTGCCCGGTTCCACCTGCAGTTCGGCGCCGATCGGTACCTGCCAGGGATCGCTGCTGGAAATGACCTGATTGCGGTCGTCGAGCAGGACCATCACGCCGGGGTCGTCGGGCATCGTCAAGCCGCGGAAGATGCGCTGCATTTCGTCGGCGAAACGGAAGCAGAGCGCGAGCACACCGAGCGTGTCGCCGCGCTCGGATTTGACCCGGAAGGCGTAAATCAGCGAACGAGCCTGCTCAGGGAAGAGTTCGGAATGGGCGTAGGCCTCCACGTAGGGCGCCGAGGTGCCGACCGACTGACGGACCCAAGGGTCACGGACGGCAGTGATCCGCTCATCCGGATTCAGGCGCGCCAGGATGCGGCCGTCCGGGTCAGTCAGGACAATATCCTCGTAAACCGAGTACTTGCGCACGTATTCGCGGAAACGTGCCTGCAATCCGGCCGGGTTGCCCGGGTTGGCGGCAAACTGGCGGACGACGGCGTCGGTGCACAGGAAACCGATATCGGCGGTACGCTCGAACAGGTTGCGAACCAGGATGTCGATCACCACCTGCGAACGCGCCTTCATTTCCTGCTCACGCTTGGCCAGCGTCTGCTCGGCAAGGTTGTTGAGCAATTCACCGGTGAGGCTGGCGAAAGCCTCACGCGTCTGGCCGATTTCCGCCGTCGTCCCGGAGAGCTGGCCGAGCAGGTTGAGGTTGTCCCAGACCGCCTGCAGCGACTGCAACATTTCGCGGTATTCCTCGATCAGCGGCATGTGCGGCAGCAATTGGCGCACGCCTTCCTTGACCTCGATTCCCTTGTACTTCGCCACATCAACCTCCCGCTGATTCCTGAAACAGATCACTCGAAGCAAGCGACATGCCCGTCTGTCGGGCCCACCAGGCGGTGGTTTCCGGCGTTTTTCGGCACAGGAACGGGGAATCATACTGGATCAGCACTAGCGTGGTGCGCAGCAATTTGGGCGGGCGTGGGACAATGGCACCCCATGAAGCCCGTCGAATCCTCCGCCTTATCCACCGCTAGCGACCTGCCGCGGCTCGGCCGTTTTCTGCGTGACCTTGGCCAGGCGCTGCACGTCAGCGGCGCGCCGGCGCAGGAACTGGAACGCCGCCTGAAGGCGGTCGGCGCCCGACTCGGCGTCCAGGTCGAAGGTTTCGCGGTGCTTACCTTCCTGGCCTTGACGCTGGTCGATGCGGACGGCGAGAGGCGGGTCGAGTTGCTGCGCCTGCCGGCCTACGACTACAACATGGCCCGCCTCATCGAACTGGAAGCGCTGTGCGCCGAAATCGACGGCTGCGAGCGGCTGGCCGAGTACGAACAGCGGCTGGCGGCGAGCATGGCGCTGCCGGTGCCGTGGTCCGGCATTTCCTTCATCGCCCTCGGCTTCCTGCTTTCCGCCAGCGTCGCGCTGCTGTTGCGCGGCGGCTGGATGGAAATGCTGTGCGGCGGCGCAGTCGGTGCCGCCTTTGTCGGCGGGGTGCTGGCCTGCGCGCGTTTTCCTCGGCTCGGCCCGGCCGTGCCGGTCATCCTGTGCGCGCTGGCGGCGTTGCTGGCGCAGGCGCTGGCCTGGTTCTTCCCGCAGCAGAATCCTTTCGTCTCGGCGGTCGCCGGCGTCGTCTTCATGTTGCCCGGTTTCATGCTCACCGTCGCCATGTCGGAGCTGGCAACGCAGAACTACCTGGCCGGCAGCGGCCGCCTGACCGGCGCCTTCCTGCAGCTCTTCCTGATGGGCGCCGGGCTGGCGATCGGCACGCAGATCGCCCAGACACTCTATCCGGTGGCGGCGCAGGGCGTGGTCACGCCGCTGCCGGAGTGGGCCATCTGGCCGGCGGTGGCGGTACTGGGTATCTCGCTGCTGGCGGTGTTGCAGGCGCCGTGGTCGGCGGTGCTGGTCTCGGTCGGCGGCTGCCTGCTCGCCTGGGCGGCGTATTCGCTGGCCGGCGCGGCGCTGGGCTATGTCGTCGGTGCCTTCTGTGGCGCTTTCGCGCTCGGCGTCGGCGGCCACCTCTATCACGCGCTGAGCGGGCGGCCGTCGCTGCTTGTGCAGAGCCCCGGGCTGATCACGCTGGTGCCGGGGAGCATGGGTTTTCGCGGCGTGCACGCGTTGCTGGCGCAGGACAGCGCGGCCGGCATTTCCCTGATCACCGAAATGCTGCTCACCGGCGCCGTGCTGGCAGTCGGCCTGCTGCTCGCCGACAACCTGGCGCCGCCGCTGTTGCAGCGCAAGACCGGGGTCAGCGCTCGAACAGGTTGAGCAGCGCGTCCAGGCCGCCGAAATTGATCGCCACGTCGGCCTTGGCGCGGGTTGCCGGCTTGGCGTGGAAAGCCACCGAGAGGCCGGACTCGGCCATCATCAGCAGGTCGTTGGCGCCGTCGCCGACGGCGATCACCTGATCGCGGCGCAGCCCCAGCTCGTCGCGCAGGCGGCCGAGGTGATGGGCCTTGGCGGCGGCATCGACGATGTCGCCGACGACCCGGCCGGTCAGCTTGCCGCCGGAAATCTCCAGCTCGTTCGAGGTGGCGAAGTCGAAACCCAGTTCGATGCGCAGCCGCTCGGTGAAGTAGGTGAAGCCGCCGGACAGGATCGCGGTGCGCAGGCCGGCGTTCTGCACGCCTTCGAGCAGTTCGCGGGCGCCGGCGGAGAGCAGCAGGCGCTCGCCGAAGACGCGCGCCAGCACGCGGGCGTCGAGCCCGGCCATCAGCGCCAGGCGGCGGCGCAGGCTCTCGCGGTAATCGATCTCGCCACGCATCGCCGCCTCGGTCACTTCCGACACCTCGCGCTTTTTGCCGGCGAAATCGGCCAGTTCGTCGATGCACTCGATGGTGATCAGCGTCGAATCCATGTCGAAGCAGATCAGGCCGAAATCGGACAGCTTGCGCCCGGCCTCGACGAAGGCCCAGTCGAGTTTTTCCGCTTCAATCAGCGGAATCAGCGCATCGAACTCGGCCGTCCGCCGCGCCTCGCGCAAACGCACCACCTGCGGCGGTAGCGGTTCGACAGCCGTTGCGCCGGTGGCGCTCAGGATGCGGTCAAGCAGGAAAGTGGGCAGCGCGCCGCCCTGGATGATCAAGTTCATGGTTGGGGCTTGGGAAGTCATCTGTTCGCTTGATTCTCGTGATACGTCTTGCCCGACATCATCGTTCAGGCACAAAGCTGCTGCAACAGCGCCATGCCTTCCGGCCAGTCGCCGAGATTGCTGCTGGCGTTGATGTGGCCGGCAGCGCCGATTTCGACCAGGCGACTGCCCCACGCCGCAGCGCAAGCCGCCGCGTGCTCGGACGAACCGTAGGGATCGTTGCCGCTGGACACGACGATGCTGGGAAAGGAAAACGGCTGCATGGGCAGTGGCGAGAAACCGCTTGCCTCGACCGGAAAAGCCGCGCCGTCGGGATCGGGTACCGCCACCAGCAAGGCTGCCCGGATCGGCGCATGCGGTTTTGCTGCCCAGTGCGCCACGGCCAGACAGGCCAGGCTGTGGGCGACCACGACCACCGACGGCCCGAGGCGCTGCACCGTGCATTCCAGCGCCGAGGTCCACTCGGCACAGACCGGATTGTCCCAGTCGCGTTGCGCGATGCGCACGAAATCCGGGTTGCCGCGCTCCCAGCGCGACTGCCAGTGTTCCGTGCCGGAATTGCCGATGCCGGGGAAGATGAGGAGGGGAGTGTGGGGCATGGAGCCGTCAGGTCGCCTTACTGCCGATGATCCAGCCAGTAAGCCAGCCCCTGCGCATTCAGTTCGAGGTCGGTCGCCAGGACGTCGAGGATTTCGGCTTCGGGCAAGGTGCAGCCGTGCGTCCGCAGGTCGGCGAGCAGCGCGTCGGTGATGCCCTGCTTGATCTTCGCGTGCCGCTCGGCGCCAGCATTGGCGTGGGCTTCGGCAATCGCCACGTGGCTGTCGAGGCGCTGGCGCAAGGCCGCGGCCTGCGTCGCCACATCGTGCACCTGGGCGTAGTGGGTCAGGTACATCGCCGTCGGGGAAAAGCTCATCAGGCGGTCGATCGAGGCATGCATCTCGACGGGGTCGAACTGCGTCGGCGAGGTTGTCGGCAGGATGAACTGGCGGCCGTCGACGTCGAATTCGCGGTACGACAGGCCGAACATGTCGCCGGTGAAAATGCCGCCGCTCTTGCGGTCGACGACGCAGATGTGATGCTTGGCGTGGCCCGGCGTGTCGATGCAGAGCAGTTCCCGGCCGCCGAGTTGCAAGCTGAGTCCTTCGTGGGCGTCGATGATCCGTTCGGCGGCGATCGGCAGGATCTCGCCATAGACCTGGTCGACATAGTCCTGGCCGTAGACGGCGGTGACGCCGGCGACCAGTTTGGACGGCTCGGCCATATGGCGGGAACCGCGCGGATGCACCACCAGCCTGGCGTTCGGCAGTTCGCGCATGAGCGTGCCGGCGCCGCCGGCGTGGTCGAGATGGATGTGGGTCAGGATGATGTAATCGACGGCGTCGCGGCCCAGGCCGAGTTTTTCGAGCGCCGCCAGGACGTTGGGCAGCGAATCGTTGCTTCCGGTATCGATCAGGGCGACCCGCCCGTCGTCGACCAGCAGGTGTATCGCCGCCAGGATCGGCCGCACATAGCCCGCATCGAAAGCGTAAATGCCGTTCTTGTAATCGCGCCAGTCAAACATGGGTTCTCCTCGTTGGCTTTTTTAGTATTTGGGGGCCCCGATTATACTGGCGGGCCTTGGAATTTCCGCGCCCACTCCGATGACGCATTTCCCTGCCGACGACGGCGAAAACATCCATCTTCATGTCTCCGGCGAAGGTTCGCCGCTGATCCTGCTGCACGGCTGGACGTCGAGCCATCAGGAATGGACGCCGTTCCTCGCTTCGCTCGCCGCCCGGCACCGGGTCTATCGCTGGGACGCCCGCGGTCACGGCGGGCATGCGCTGACCCATCCCGGTTCGGCGACGGTCGAGCGGATGGCCCGCGACCTGAAGAACCTGATCGACCGCTACAAGATCGCCAACGCGACGGCGGTCGGCCATTCGATGGGCGCGCTGACGCTGTGGCAATACCTGCGCGACCACGGCACGCACGGCCTGGGCAAGCTGTGCCTGATCGACCAATCGCCCAGGCTGCTTACCGACGACGACTGGGACCATGGCATCTATGGGAATTTCGGCGCCGATCGCAACCGGCAGCTGATCGACTGGCTGCGCGAGGATTTTGCCGAAGGTGTGCTGAAGCTGACGGCGCTCGGCCTCAACCAGCGTGCCCGGCAGAAATACGAGGAAAACGCCAGCGGCTGGGAACGCTTGCGCCAGGCCTTGCGCGGCCAGAACCCGGAGCCGCTGATTCATTGCTGGCAAAGCCTGACTGCCGCCGACTATCGCGACGTGCTGGCGCGGATTTCATTGCCGACACTGCTCGTCTATGGCGGCCAGAGCAATTTCTACGGCGGCGAAACGGCGCGTTATGTCGCCGACACCATCCCCAACGCCATCCTCAACATCTACGAAGGCAGCGACCATTCGCCGCACCAGTGGCAACGCGAACGCTTCGTCCGCGAGTTGCTGGCATTCATCGACGGCAACTGAGGGGGCTGCCGGAATCTAGACCCAGCTCCGTTCGATGAACTCGTCGATGGCATACAAGCGATGCTCGAGCGGGTGGGCGGCGATGGCGGCGACGATCCGGGCGACGCCGTCGGCGTAGGGCGACGATCCGTAGACGCGGGTTTCCAGGCGCAGGGAGCAGCTGTCGTCGGCGATGGTGATGGCGTGCACGGCGTGGCGCCCCAGATGCTCTGCCGGAATGCCGAGCCTTGCCTGCTGTTCCTTGGCATCGCGCACGGAAATCACGTCCGTCGCGGCAAGTCCCAGGGATTGCGCCAGCGCCACCGCAGTCCCCGGTGTGGAGCGTTTTCCGGCCTGGTGGGACTCGGTGAGTTCGATGCGGTAGCCGGCGAACAGCTTGCCGCTTTGCGCCAGCATGTGCATGAACTTCAGCATCAGGATGTTGGTGTTGGGACACAGGACGACCGGGAAGCCCGGCCGCGTTCCTTCGATTTTCGAGCCGGTGGCAAGCTCGACCAGGACCGAGTCGGTTTCCCGGCAATACGCTGCCACCGCGTCAAGTTCCCTCCCGGAGCCGGCGTGCACGACAACGGAACGAACGTTCGGCGAAGGCTTGTCCGACCAGCGGAGAACCTTGAACGGCGCCGGGAGCGCCAGTCCATCGAGCAACTCGGAAGCCAGCTTTCCGGAACCAACAATCAAAACCTGCATCGTGAATTTTGCCTCGAAGTCTTTGAAATCCCTGTCTGCCCGTCGGCCGGCTGAGGCAAGGCGGGGAGGGATTATTACCCAGAACGGGTGGGGGCGGTAAACGGCACGATGCCGGGATGAACGGCGCCTGCGCCATGCATCCCGGCATTCCGGGTCAGTTGGTGGGCGTGTGCCCGCGGTTCGTCGTTTGCCTCAGTCGGCGATGCGTTCCGGCAGCACGTCGCGCAGCAGGACGGCGGCGTCGCGCAGCATCTTCTCGGTGGTGTCCCAGCCGACGCAGCCGTCGGTGACCGAGCATCCGTACTTGAGCTGGGCGAGGTCGGCGGGGATTGGCTGGTTGCCGGGCTCGATGTTGGACTCGATCATCACGCCGAGGATCGACTTGTTGCCGGCGCGGATCTGGTTGACCACGTCGGCCATCACCAGCGGCTGCAGTTCCGGCTTTTTCGAGCTGTTGGCGTGCGAGCAGTCGACGACGATGTTGGTCGGCAGCTTGGCCTTGACCATCGCCTGCTCGGCAACGGCGACCGAGACGGTGTCGTAGTTGGGGCCGTTGTCGCCGCCGCGCAGGACGACGTGGCCGTAGGCGTTGCCGGTGGTGCGGACGATGGCGACGCGGCCGTCGTTGTTGAGGCCGAGGAAGGAGTGCGGGCGCGAGGCGGAGAGGATGGCGTTGGTCGCCACGGTGAGGTCGCCGCTGGTCGCGTTCTTGAAGCCGACCGGGGTGGACAGGCCGGACGACATTTCGCGGTGGGTCTGCGATTCGGTGGTGCGGGCGCCGATCGCCGTCCACGTGATCAGGTCGCCGTAATACTGCGGGCCGTAGGGGTCGAGCGCCTCAGTGCCGGCGGGCAGACCGAGTTCGTTGACCTGGAGCAGGAAGTCGCGGGCCTTCTGCATGCCGACGTCGACCTGGAAGGAATCGTCCATGAACGGATCGTTGATGTAACCCTTCCAGCCGACGGTGGTGCGCGGTTTCTCGAAGTAGACGCGCATGATGATCTGCAGCGTGTCGCCGAGTTCGTCGGCGAGCGCCTTCAGGCGGCGGGCGTAGTCGAGGCCGGCGACCGGGTCGTGGATCGAGCAGGGGCCGACGACGACGAACAGGCGGTGATCCTTGCGGTCGAGGATGTTGCGCAGCAGGTCGCGGCCTTCGCTGACGGTGGCTTCTGCCTGGGCAGAGAGCGGCAGTTTCTGGTGGATTTCCGCCGGCGTCGGCATCGCGTCGAAGGCGGAAATGTTGATGTTTTCGAGGATCTGGGTCATTTGGTCAGCTCGCGTATCATGTCCTTGACCGCCGCAACCTTGTCCTGCAAGGCCGGGCAGTGGCGCAAAAGTGAAATCTTATCCTGTCCGGCCAGCTTATAGCTGCGGTTCTTCTGGATCAAATTGATGATCCTGATCGGTTCGATAGGCGGATTCTTCGAGAATTCCGGGGCGAACTGGATCGTCACCTGGTCGTTGCCGGCGTCGAGCTTCTGCACCAGCAGTGGTTTGACCAGCAGGCGCAGCCGGTGCGTGGCGACCAGTGCCTGCGCCTGCAGCGGCAGTTCGCCGAAGCGGTCGACCAGTTCTTCCTGCAGCGTGTCGATCTCGTCGTCGCTCTCGCAGTTGGCCAGGCGCTTGTACAGCGTCAGCCGCTCGTGCACGTCGGGGCAGTAGGCGTCGGGCAGCAGCGCCGGGGTGCGCAGGTTGATCTCGCCGCTGACGCCGATCGGTTGCGTCAGGTCGGCGGTTTCCAGCACCTTGCCCTGTTTCAGGTGGGCGACGGCACGGTTGAGCATCTCGCTGAACATCGTGAAGCCGACTTCCTGCATTTCCCCGGACTGGTTGTCGCCGAGCACCTCGCCGGCACCGCGGATTTCCAGGTCGTGCATGGCCAGGAAGAAGCCGGAACCGAGTTCCTCCATCATCTGGATCGCTTCCAGGCGCTGCTTGGCCTGCTTGGTCATTGCCTTCTCGTCCTGGACGAGCAGGTAGGCGTAGGCCTGGTGGTGCGAGCGGCCGACGCGGCCGCGCAACTGGTGCAACTGGGCGAGGCCGAATTTCTCGGAGCGGTTGATCAGGATGGTGTTGGCGTGCGGGTTGTCGATGCCGGTTTCGATGATCGTCGTGCACAGCAAGAGGTTGGCACGCTGGCCGGTGAAGTCGCGCATCACCTTTTCCAGCTCGCGCTCGTTCATCTGGCCGTGGCCGATGACGATGCGCGCTTCCGGCACCAGCTTCTCCAGCTTCTCGCGCATGTTCTCGATGGTGTCGACCTCGTTGTGCAGGAAATACACCTGGCCGCCGCGCTTCAATTCGCGCAGCACCGCTTCGCGGATGATGCCGTCGGAGAAGCGGCTGACGAAGGTCTTGATCGCCAGGCGCTTCTGCGGCGCCGTGGCGATCACCGAGAAGTCGCGCAGGCCTTCCATCGACAGCGCCAGCGTGCGCGGGATCGGCGTCGCGGTCAGGGTCAGCACGTCGACCTCGGCGCGCATCGCCTTCAGCGTTTCCTTCTGGCGCACGCCGAAGCGGTGTTCCTCGTCGATGATGACCAGGCCCAGGCGATTGAATTTCACGTCCTTGCCGATCAGCTTGTGCGTGCCGATGATGATGTCGATCTTGCCTTCGGCCAGGTCCTGCAGCGCCTGCGCGGTTTCCTTGGCGGTCTTGAAGCGCGAGATTTCGGCGACCTTGACCGGCCAGTCGGCAAAGCGGTCGACGAAGGTCTGGTAATGCTGTTCGCAGAGCAGCGTGGTCGGGCAGAGCACGGCCACCTGCTTGCCGCCGGCCACCGCGCAGAAGGCGGCGCGCAGGGCGACCTCGGTCTTGCCGAAGCCGACGTCGCCGCAGACCAGCCGGTCCATTGGCTTGCCCGACTTCATGTCGGCGATGACCGCGGCAATGGCCTGCGCCTGGTCGGGGGTTTCTTCGAAACCGAAGCCGTCGGCGAAAGCCTCGTAGTCGTTTTCCGAAAAATCGAAGGCGTGGCCCTGACGGGCAGCGCGCGCGGCGTAGAGCGCGAGCAGTTCGGCGGCGGTGTCGCGCGCCTGCTCGGCGGCCTTCCGTTTGGCCTTTTCCCACTGCCCGGAACCGAGCGTGTGCAGCGGTGCGGCGTCCGGCTCGGCGCCGGAATAACGGGAGATCACGTGCAGTTGCGCCACCGGCACGAACAGCTTGGCGTCGTTGGCGTAGTGCAGTTCGAGGAATTCCTGCTCGCCGAGGCCGAGGTCCATCCGTACCAGGCCGCGATAGCGGCCGATGCCGTGGCTTTCGTGTACCACCGGGTCGCCGACCTTGAGTTCGGTCAGGTCCTTCAGCCAGTTGTCGAAGCTCGTCTTGCGCGCCGCTTCGCGCCGGGTGCGGCGCGGGCTGCCGGCGAACAGCTCGGTTTCGCTGACGAAGGTGACCTGGTCGAGGGCAAAGCCCTGCTGCAGCGGGCTGACGGTCAGCGCCAGGCGTTCGCTGCCGCTGGCGAAGGCGGCAAAGTCGGCGCAGGCGGCGGGCCTGAGACCGTGTTCGGCGAACATCGCGGCCAGCGTCTCGCGGCGGCCGGCGGTCTCGGCGAGCAGCAGCACGCGCCCGGGATAGCTGGCGAGATGGTTCTTCAACGCTGCCAGCGGATCGTCGCTGCGGCGGTCTACGGCGACGTTGGGCAGCTTGCCGGTAGCGACATTCCTGGCGTCCAGCGCCAGCCGGCCGTAAGCCTTGGCGGCGACGAAGAAGGCTTCGTCGGTCAGGAACAGTTCTTCCGGCGCCAGCAGCGGCCGCGCCTTGTCGCCCTGCAGCAGGTTGTAGCGCGAGCGGGTGTCGTTCCAGAAGGCGGCGATGGCGGCCGGCGCGTCGCCGTGGGTGACGAAGATCGCGTCCTTGGGCAGGTAGTCGAACAGCGTCGCCGTCTCGTCGAAGAACAGCGGCAGGTAGTACTCGATGCCGGCGCTGGCGATGCCGGTCGAGATGTCCTTGTAGATGCCCGACTTCGCCGGGTCGCCCTCGAAACGCTCGCGGAAGGCCTGGCGGAAATGGGTGCGCCCTTTGTCGTCCAACGGGAACTCGCGCGCCGGCAGCAGACGCACTTCCGGCACCGGGTAGACGGTGCGCTGGGTGTCGACGTCGAAGGTCTTGATGCTCTCGACCTCGTCGTCGAACAGGTCGAGCCGGTAGGGCAGTTGCGAGCCCATCGGGAAGAGGTCGATCAGGCCGCCGCGGATCGAGTATTCGCCGGGCGACACCACCTGGGTGACGTTGGCGTAGCCGGCCAGCGTGACCTGGGCGCGGAACTTCTCGGCGTCGAGCGTCTGGCCCTTCCTGAATTCAAAGGTGTAGGCGGCCATGAATTCCGGCGGCGCCAGCCGGTTGACCGCGGTCGCCGCCGGCACCAGCAGGATCTGCACCTCGCCCTGCAATGCCGCCCACAGCGTTGCCAGGCGTTCGGAGACGAGGTCCTGGTGCGGCGAGAAATGGTCGTAGGGCAGGGTTTCCCAGTCCGGCAGCAGGCGCACCTTGAGCTGCGGCGCGAACCAGGGGATTTCTTCCAGCAGGCGCTGCGCGTCGGCGGCACTGGCGGTGACCACGGCGAAAGTCCGCTGCGGGTTGCTGGCCGCCAGTTCGGCCAGCGTCAGGGCATCGGCAGAGCCGGCGAACGATTCGAGATCGACGCGCTGCCCGGGTTTGGGCAGGTTGGGAAGGACAAGCAAGGGAGATGCGGACACTGTCGAAGCGGCGTGAGGCGGGGCGAGAATTATAGCCGTTTGCTTGCGGCTGTTTTTTGCGTTTTCCGGGGTGCGAAACTTGAAGCAAAACACTTGTGGTCGTTATAAGATTACGCCACCTCATGTCTTGCTATCTCGTTCCGATGTCATTGTTCAAAGAGAAGCGCGCCGGCAGGGATCGTCGCGCCGAAAGCAGTCAGCTCAGGGAAAACCAGATTGAACGGCGTGTCAGCGAACGCCGGCAGATCTCGCTTGAAGAAATTTCCTTCATCGAATGGGCCAGCCAGTTCGCCCTGTACAAGAAGCAAGGTCCGAAAATCAAATAGGCTCTGGCGGTGGCATATGCCGCTGCAGCCAGTCGGCGATTCGCTCTCCGGTCTTGTCCCCGGGATTGAGGATGTGCGATTCGTTCGGCGCTGCGATGCGCTGCCTTACCCTTTCCCAGACTTCTGCCGTTGGCGCTGTCGATGCATCAAACAACATCAGCAGCGGCGCGGTCAGCATTCCCAGAGCTTGCAGGCCGGCCCGATCGGCATTCCCACCAAGCGCCGCAATTGCGGCAACCCGGGCATCGCGCTGGGCGGCAGCGCGAATGGCTGCCGGAGTGACTTCCCCGCCAACCAGCAGCGCCAGCGGCAGTTTCTTGGTGTTCTCGTCCCGATTACTTGATTCAATGACGTCGAGCAGCCGACGCGTTAGCCGACCAACGTCCTGCGTGGCATCGGGAAAGTGCATCTCGCGTTCGCTCAACAACATGCTGCCGAGCAGGGCGTATCCGCAAGCCAACAAATGCCTGGCACTGGTGTCATTGACGGCAATACGGTGGGCGTGGGCAACAATGACCAGACCGCGAGGCTGCTCGGGGATGACCAGCTCTCCATGCAGCTTGCCGTAGTTACCGGCCAGGGCGAAATGCTGCTTCATCATCACACCAGCAGCAGGCCGACGCCCATGCCGGCGCCGATAGCCAGCAGACCGGGCAGGGCGTGGCGGGCCAGCGTCCGGCCGCCAATGCTGACGACCAGGCCGATCTTGAACACCAGGTTGGCGACCAGCGCCAGCGTGACGGCGATCACCGCGTCGGCGCCGAGCACGCGTTCGAGGTTGAACATGCGCAATGTGGAGAGGACACTCGCATCGGCGTCGGTCAGCCCGGAAACCAGGGCGACGATGTAGAGTCCGCTGTTGCCGGCGATGTCCTGCAGCCAGGCAGCGGCGAGCAGGACGATGGCGTACAGCGCGCCGAAGGAGACGGCGGTTTTCAGCTCGGTCGGGTTCTTCACTTCTGGCATCGGCAGCTCGCCAGCCTCGTTGAGGATCTTCCAGCCGTACAGCGACATGATCACCCCGGGGACGATGCCGCAGGCGAAGACCGTGGCAACCGGCGCGATCAGGCCGGGGGCGACGATGCTGGCGATGATGCCGAGGCGGATCATGACCATTACGTTGGCGATCAGGATGACGATCGCCGACATGCGTACCAGGTGGCCGTGCTCGGCGGCGTGGCGGGAGAACATCATGGTTGTCGCGGTGGACGACGCCAGGCCGCCGAAAATGCCGAGCACCGCGGCGCCGTGGCGGGCGCCGATGATGCGCAGGGCGAGGTAGCCGGCCAGCGCCAGGCCTGAGATCAGCACCACCATCCACCACACCTGGCGCGGGTTGATCGCGGCGTAGGGGCCGAAGCTGTCGTTCGGCAGGATGGGCAGGATGACCAGCGAGAGCACGGCGAACTGCAGGATGGAGTTGAGGTCCTTCGGCGTTGTCCGTTCGCTGAATTGCTTCAGTTCGGCCTTGAAGTAGAGCAGGACCGTGGTCGTGATTGCCAGCATCACCGCCAGCGTCGCGTAGCCGTACCAGACTGCGGCACCAAGTCCGTAGGTGACGATGGTCGCTGCCTCCGAGGTGAAGCCGCGATACTGCTCTTCCTGCTGTGACGAGAAATTGGAGGCGACCATCGATACCGCGACGACAACGAGGCCGACTGCCAGTAGCCACGGTCCCCCGCTTTTCTCGCCGAGCATGGCAAACAGGCAGCCGAGCATGGCGACCAGCGAGAAGGTGCGGAGGCCGGCTGCGGAGTCCGGCCGCCGTTCGCGTTCCATGCCGATGAGCAGGCCAATGCCGAGCGCGGTGGCGAATGCTTCGACCGGTGCGGCCAGTTCAGGAACGACGAAACTCATGGCTTGCCTCTCTTTTCCTTGTTCTTCGTTAAAATTAAGCCATGCCCAGACATTACGCAATCGTTCCCGCTGCCGGCAGCGGCGCGCGCTTCGGCGCCGAGAAGCCGAAACAGTACCTCGACCTGCTTGGTCGGCCACTGATTTTCCACACTTTGGCGGCCTTGACCGCCCATCCCGCCATCGAACGCGTGTGGGTGGTGCTGGCGCCGGACGATCCGTGGTGGCCGCGTCACGACTGGTCGGAGCTCGGCCCCAAACTGGAAACAGTGCGTTGTGGCGGTGCCACGCGTGCCGAAAGCGTCGGTAATGGCCTCAAGGCGGCGCTGGCGGCCGACGACGACTGGATCCTGGTCCATGACGCGGCGCGTCCCTGTCTCAGCCGGCAGATGCTTGATGCCTTGTGCGACGAACTGGCCGACGACCCGGTTGGAGGAATACTCGCGGTGCCGGTCGCCGATACGCTGAAACGCGCGGATGACCAGCAACGCGTTGCCGCCACCGAGCCGCGCGACGGCCTGTGGCAGGCGCAGACGCCGCAGATGTTCCGCTACGGGCGACTGGTCGAGGCACTGGCAAAGCACAATGCCGTTACCGACGAAGCCGGCGCCATCGAAGCGCTCGGTCTGAAGCCAAAGTTGGTACGCGGCGATTCAACCAACCTGAAAGTCACTTTTCCGGCCGACCTGGCGCTGGCCGCGATGATCCTGAGAGGACGCAAATGAATATCCGGGTCGGGCAGGGCTACGACGTACATAAGCTGGTCGAAGGCCGCAAGCTGATCCTCGGCGGCGTCGAGATCGATCATCCGACCGGGCTGCTCGGTCATTCCGACGCCGATGCGCTGCTCCATGCGATCACCGACGCGCTGCTCGGCGCCGTCGCACTCGGCGACATCGGTCGCCATTTCCCGGATACCGACCCGCGCTATGCCGGTGCCGACAGCCGCGTCCTGCTGCGCGCCGCCGTCGCGCTGCTCGCCGAGAAGGGGTGGCGGCCGGTCAACGTCGACGCGACGCTGATTGCACAGCGGCCGAAGCTGGCGCCGCATGCGCCGGCGATGGTCGCCAACATTGCCGCCGACCTCGGTATCGGCACCGACTGCGTCAACCTCAAGGGCAAGACCAACGAGAAGCTCGGTTACCTCGGCCGCGAAGAAGCAATCGAGGCGCAGGCGGTGGTCCTCGTCGTCCGGCCTTAGGCCGGTTTCAAGACCAGCCGGGCGAGCAAACCACCGCCCGGGTTGGCCAGCAGTTCCAGACACCCGCCGTGCAGGCGGGCGATGCGTTCGACGATGGCAAGGCCAAGGCCGGTGCCGGTGACGTCGGTGCGCGCCACTTCGAGCCGGGTGAAGGGGCGCTTCAGGCGCTCAAGTTCGCTTTCCGGGATGCCCGGCCCGCGGTCGGCAATCTCGATGCGGATCTCGTCGTCGACCGTGCAGGCCTTCAGGCTGACCGCGCCGCCGCCGTATTTCCAGGCGTTGTCGATCAGGTTGATCACCGCCCGGCTGACCGCTTTGGGACGAATCCTGACACTGCCAACGCCATCGAGGTCAACGTCCAGCGGCCGACCAACGGCGGCTTGGCGCTCGCCTATCGCTGCCAGCAGCGCGGCGAGATCGGTAAGCTCGGGGGCCTCGCCCGATTCGGCGCGGGCGTAATCCATGAATTGCGAGATTACCGATTCCATCTGCTCGATGTCAGCGACGATGCCCTGGCGCGCGGCTTCGTCGCTGACGCTCAGTTCCGCCTCCAGGCGCAGACGGGTGAGCGGCGTGCGCAGGTCGTGCGAGATGCCGGCGAGCACTTCCGAGCGATCCTTTTCATGGCGGGCGAGGTCGCTGGCCATGGTGTTGAAGGCGGCAGCCAGCGCCCGCAGTTCCTCGGCCCCGTCCTCCGGTAGCGGCGTCGGTGTCTGGCCGCGGCCAACAGCCTGCGCCGAACGTGCCAGCGCTTTCAGGGGGCGGCTGAGGCGGGAGGCAATCAACCAGGCGACCACCAGCGCCAGGCAGACCGCCAGTGCTGCCCAACTCAGCCAGCGTGCGGCAAAATCCCGCGTCACCCGCTCGCGGGGCAGAACCAGCCAGAACTCATCTTCATCCTTGGGGTCGAGGCGAAAACTGATCCAGAAACCGGGTTCGCCATTCACTTCGGCGGCAATCCGTGTACCCGGTCCGAGGCGGGCGACGATTGCCTCCCGCATCAACTGATGAAAGCGAGAATCCGGCATCGCCACCAGTTCATCCTGCGCTTCGGCAGGTAGCAGGCGTATCCCTTCGGTCGAGGCGAATTCAGCGAACAGGCGGGGTCGTTTGTCCGGTGCCGCGGCAAAAATCGAGGCGCGGATCAGGTTGACTGCCGAAGTTGCCATCGATGCCGATTCGCGGGCCCGCGGCTCGACGTCGATGTGGCTGAACAAGGCCAGCCAGCCAGCGGTACTGGCTAGCACCAGCAGGGCGAGCAGGAAGAAGGTGCGCGCCAGCAACGAGCGCGGCATCAGCTTTCCCGGGCAGCGCCGTCGGGCATGAAGACGTAGCCGAAGCCCCAGACCGTTTGCAGGTAGCGCGGTTGCGACGGATCCTTTTCGATCAGCTTGCGCAGGCGGCTGACCTGAACGTCGATGGCACGGTCGAACGGCCCCTGTTCGCGACCTCGGGCCAGGGTCATCAGCTTGTCGCGCGACAGGGGCTGACGCGGGTTCTGCAGCAAGACCTTGAGGACGGCAAACTCGCCGGTGGTCAGGGGGAGCAATTCTTCGCCACGTTTCAGGGTGCGGGCCGAGAAATCGACTTCCAGATTGCCGAAGCGGATGCTCTCGGGGGCCTCTTCGGGCGCGCCGGGTGGAATGTTGCCCTGGCGGCGCAGGACAGCGTGGATACGGGCCAGCAGCTCGCGCGGGTTGAAGGGCTTGGGCAGGTAATCGTCGGCCCCCATTTCGAGGCCGACAATGCGGTCAACCTCGTCGCCCTTGGCCGTCAGCATGATGATCGGCGTCCGGTCGCCCTGGCCGCGCAGGCGGCGGCAGATCGACAGACCGTCCTCGCCCGGCATCATCAAGTCCAGCACCAGCAAATGGTAGTGCTCGCGGCTGCGCGCCTTGTCCAGTTGCTGACCGTCGCCGACGGCCTTGACGACGAAGCCCTGTTCGCCAAGGTAGCGGGTGAGCAGATCACGCAAGCGGGCGTCGTCATCGACGACCAGGATGTGCTGTTTGTTTTCGTTCATGCTCGAAGGATAGTACCCGGCGGATGGAGATGTTGATGAAATGGTAACAAAGGATATCGTCGCATGGTCTGACGAAACATTCGATTACAACTTGGGCTCGCCGCCGTACGGTGAGGGTAGGAGAATGTTCTCGAAACGGAAAGGTTAGAATACGACCCGCCATGAAACGCATCGCCTCGATCCTGCTTGTCTCGCTGCTGGCCGCGCTGGCCCTGCCGGCTGCCGCCGATCGCCGGGAGCTGTCGCCCGAGGAGCGGCGGGAAGTGCGCCAGCAGATGCGCGAACACTGGTCCAGGGACAACCTCGGACCGGCACGCCAGCCTGAGGATGCCGCGCCACGATGGCGCGACCTGCCGCCCGAAGAACGTAGTCGCCTGCGTCGCGAGTTGCGCGAGCAGCATGATCGCGATGGTGGCCAGGACCGTCGTCGTTTCCGCAGGGACGACTGATGCCGCGGTAACGGGGTGCTCCGGTAGAATGTCGCCCCATGCAGATACTGGCTCTAGAAACCTCAACCGAATCCGGCTCCTGCGCGCTGTGGCAGGACGGCGCCGTCATCAACCGGATTTGCCCGGCCGGGCGTTCGCACTCGGAAACCCTGTTGCCGCTCGTTCGCGAACTTCTGATCGAGGGTGGAACCCGTGTCGGCGAACTGGACGCAATTGCCTTCGATGCCGGTCCTGGCGCTTTCACCGGTTTGCGTGTTGCTTGCGGCGCTGCCCAGGGCCTGGCGGTTGCCGCCGGCCTGCCGCTGGTTGCAGTTGGTAGCCTGGAAGCGATGGCACTGGCCAGCGGTGCCGAGCGCGTCCTGGCCCTGCTCGATGCCCGCATGGGCGAGGTTTATTCTGCCCGCTACGAGCGCCGCAACGATGTATTCCAACTGTCCGGAGAAATTCGCGTTGGTCCGCCTGCCGCGATCGATTTGCCCGGAGAGGCATGGTTGGCCTGCGGCAATGCCCTGACGGCCTACCCTGAGTTGGCCGAACGCCTGCTCTCGTCAGGGCTGACGCTGCTACCGGAAATTCTCCCCGAAGCCACCTGGGTGGCCAGGCTCGCGGCGGCCAGATTCGCTGCCGGACAGAGCATTGATCCGGCGCTGGCCGCCCCCGTTTATATCCGTGACAAGGTGGCGAAAACGATCAGTGAGCGATTGATGGAAGGCGGGCGCGCATGAGCCTGGAGCCCTCCCGGTTGGCCGTTGAATACTTTCCCATGGCGACTGCCGACCTCGATGGTGTTGCTGGGCTCGAAGCCGGATTGCAGGTGTTTCCCTGGAGCCGGGGAAATTTCGCCGACTCGCTGCACGCTGGCTATAGCGCCTGGGTGGCCAGACTGGGCGGGGAGTTGGTAGGTTTTTCGGTGGTCATGCGCGTCCTTGACGAAGCACACCTGCTGAATATCGGGGTTGCCGCAAAGTTCCAGGGTCAGGGCCATGGGGCGCGTCTGCTGCGCCAGGCCATGGCGTTGGCAAGGGATGCCGGCTGCCAAAGGATGTTCCTGGAAGTCAGGCCGAGCAATGCGCGCGCCGTAGAACTTTACCGTCATTTCGGTTTCCGCCAGATTGGCCTGCGCCGCGATTACTACCCCGCGGCACTGGGACGCGAGGACGCCCTGGTTTTCGAAAAGGATCTGGCATGAGCCTGAATCGGGAGCAAATGCTGATTGAAATGGGTATCTCGCCGATCTGGGAGTTGCGCGGGGTACCGAGTGAGGCAGTACGACAGCCCGCTGAACAGCTGGAGGCCATCGCTGAGCCAGCGGATCCGCCGCCGCTCCCGACGCCACCGGCATCGGGCTGCGATGTGGGGTCTTTGGACTGGCCAGCACTGGAAGAGGGAATTCGCGCCTGTCGTCGCTGCCCTTTAGGTCAGCAGCGGCGTCAGGCCGTGCCCGGCATTGGCGACCGGCGTCCCGACTGGCTGTTCATCGGCGAGGGGCCTGGCGCCGAGGAAGATCAGCGCGGCGAACCCTTTGTCGGTCAGGCCGGCAAGCTCCTGGACGCGATGCTGGCCGCGATTTCTCTGGAACGAGGTCAGGGCGTGTATATCGCTAACGCGGTCAAGTGCCGCCCCCCCAACAACCGTACGCCGGAGGCTGCTGAAATGGCCGCCTGCAGCCCCTGGCTGGAACGGCAGATTGAATTGCTCAAGCCGCGCGTCATCGTTCTGCTTGGCAAGGCGGCAGTGCATTCGGTGCTTGGTGGCGACCGCGCGCTGGCTTCTCTGCGCGGCCGGGCTCACGAATACCGTGGAATTCCGGTGGCGGTTACCTACCATCCCGCCTATCTGTTGCGCAACCTGCCGGACAAGGCGAAGGCCTGGGAGGATCTGCTTTTTGCCCGCAGGCTGCTGGCGGAGGGCAAGCGCTAGCGCTGGTGGCCCCTAGGGTAATACCCGGTTCCCCGGGGATGCCTTTGTTTTTAAGCTATGACGCACAGCATAAGAAGACTAAGGTGTTCGTTCATGTCGAACCTGGGAAGTGCAGACAGTGGCAGTCAGGTCTGCAATCTTGATTACCTCCTGGGTAATCTGGGCCGTAATCGCGCGGTGGCTAATCGCTTGGTCCAGCTTTTCCTTGATGGCCATGCCGGCCTGATGGAGCGCTTTCTGCGCGCGGCCAGTGAGGGCGATATGCAAGCCATGCGCAACGTGGTCCACGAGATTCGCGGTAGTTGCGTTCTCTTTTCAGCTCATGAAGCCGTTGCTCTGGCCAGAGAACTGGAGTATCTCCTGCACGCCCATCGGGATAACGGCACGGATATTGACTGGCTGGCACGCAGCCAACCCATGCGTGATTCCTTGAACGCCGTTTACGCTGAGCTGAAGCGCTACAAGGACAGCACGCCGCCCCCGGATGTCAGCTGAGGAGTCCGTTCTGGAGGGCAAAACGGGTCAGGCCGGTAACGTCGTGAACGCCAATTCGTTGCATCAAACGGGCCCGGTGGAACTCCACTGTTTTCGGGCTGATCCCTAGTTCGCGGGCGATTTCCTTGGTGGTATGGCCGTTGGCGACCAGTCGCAGGATCTCGATCTGCCGAGCAGTCAATCCTTCGTGGTGGCTAATTTTGCCGCTGACGATTTCGTTGACCTTGGGCGAAAGGAAGCGGTCTCCCGCAATGACGGCCAGCAGGGCTTGCTGCAGTTCGCCGAGGAGGAAATCCTTGAGCAGGTAGCCGTCGGCTCCAGCTTCAAAGGCTTGCTCTACCACTTCACGCCGATCGACGCTGGATAGGACGAGGATGCGCACATCCGGTTTGGAAATGCGCACCTGCCTTGCAACTTCAATTCCGGAAATTCCAGGCATGGCAATGTCGAGCAGAACGACATCGGGGTGAAGGCTGTTGATTTGCGCCAGTGCTTCCTCACCATCAACACATTCAGCGACTACCTGGTAGCCGGGGAGCGATTCAAGTAATGCCCTGATGCCGGCGCGCACCAGGAGATGGTCGTCGACCAGAACGATTTGCACGATATCCATGGTGGGAACAGCATATGCCAAAACCCGTGATTTTGCGCACCACTGGGGTTTTACCTTGGTCCGCCAAGCGCGGGCAGGGTCAGACCGAAACGTAGAGAAAGGCCGCGCAAAAGGATGACAATCCCCATTGCGGCCCAAGTCGCATTGACGGCGGCGAGTCCCGATTCCTGCAGCACGATCAGCGAGATGGCACCGGCCCAGGCCGCTGTCGCGTACAACTCGCCCTTGAGGAAGACGCTGGGAACATCGTTGCACAGGATGTCACGCAATACCCCGCCGACCACGCCAGTGATCACGCCCATCAGACTGGCGGCCAGCCAGGGAACATGCCACTGCAGGGCAATCTGGGTGCCGGCGATGGTGAACAAGGCTAGCCCGATGGCGTCGGGGATGAGAAAGAGTTGCGGTGGCAAATTGGTGCGGCGGACGACGAAGAAGACGATCAACCCGGTCACCAGGGCGACCATCAGATAGGTCTGGTCGGCCACCCAGAAAACGTTGCGGTCCAGCAGCAGATCTCGAACCGTGCCGCCCCCCAGGGCGGTAGCGATTGCGACCAGCAGGGCGCCAATCAGATCCATCTGCTTGCGACTGGAGTCAAGAACGCCAGTCAGGGCATTGACAGCGACCGCAGCCATGCCCACCCAATAGAGCAGGACGTCGATGCTCACGGTCAGCGCATTCTTTCCTTGATTGCCCGCTGGGCTTCGCGTTTGCCTTCCTTTTCCTGCTGGTCGGCACGCTTGTCGTACTGTTTCTTGCCCTTGGCCAGCCCGATTTCGAGTTTTATACGGCCGCGGACGAAATGCAGGTCAAGCGGAACCAGCGCGTAGCCGGCGCGTTCCACTTTGCCGATCAGCTTGCCGATTTCGCGCGCATGCAGCAGCAGCTTGCGGGTGCGTACCGGGTCGTGGTGATTGTGACTGGAAGCGGTGGATAAGGGGCTGATATGCATGCCGATCAGGAACAGTTCGCCATTGCGGATGATGACGTAGGATTCCTTGATGTTCATCCGGGCAGCACGGATCGCCTTGACCTCCCAGCCTTCAAGGACAATGCCCGCCTCATACTTTTCTTCGACGAAGTAGTCGTGAAAGGCTTTTTTGTTGACCGTAATGCTCATGCTGCCGCGCGATCCATTAAAATCACCGATTCTACAGGATTACGGGAACGCCACCGCTGCATGGCTCTGGTCGAAAAAACAGTCTTGATCGAACATTCTGCGCAGCAGATGTTCGAGTTGGTCGATCGTTGCGAGGACTACCCGGCGTTCCTGCCGTGGTGCAGCCGCACCGAACTCAAATCGCGCGACGCCATGAAAACGGTGGCGACGCTGCACATCAACTACCACGCGGTGAAATCGAGCTTCACGACGGAAAACGACAAGGAGTTTCCGACGTTGATGAAGATTCGACTGGTGGATGGACCCTTCCGCCACCTGGAAGGGGACTGGCGTTTCCGGCCGCTGGCGGAGAACGCCTGCAAGATCGAGTTCCGGTTGCACTACGAATTTTCCAGCAAACTGTTCGAGAAGATCATCGGCCCGGTGTTCAGCCATATTGCCAACACCTTTGTCGATGCCTTCGTGCGCCGCGCTGCGCAGGTCTATGGAGCCAGTCATGGCGGATGAAATGATCAATGTCGAAGTCTGTTACCCGCTGCCGACCAAGCAGGAACTGGTCCGCCTTCGCCTGCCTGCCGGCAGTCTGTTGCAGCAGGCGCTGGAGGCCTCCGGCCTGCTTGGCAAGTATCCGGAAATCGATTTGAAGAAAAACAAGTTCGGGATCTGGAACAAGTTGTCCAAGACCGATGCCGTGCTGCGCGATTTCGACCGGGTCGAAATTTACCGGCCGTTGATTGCCGACCCCAAGGAAGTGCGTAAGCAGCGTGCGGCCGAGGGCAAGGTCATGAAAAAGGGCGCTGGCGACGCCGAAGGCTGAACCAGCCCCTTATTTGCAGGCTTCCTGCATGATGCGCCGCATCCGCTCCATTTCCTGCCGGCGTTGATTACCGTCCAGCGGTTTGAGTTCGCCGTCCTTGCCAGCTTGATTGACCGGGGTATCGGATTGCAGCATCCGGTAGTTATTGCGTGCTCGCTCGCAGGTCTCCCGTTTTTCCTTGCGCGCTGCTGCTTCCTTGGCATCCTTCTCGGCCTTTTCGCGCGCCTCCTGCTGGCGTTTGCGGAACTCAATCTCCTTTTCCGCAGTGGTCAACGGTGCGCTGTTGGTGGTTTCGGCCGCTGCTGCTGTCGCTGGGGCAGGCTCCGCGCTGCCGGTCACCACTGGTGGTTGCCGGGTTCCCAAGGCGCGTTTCTCGCGTACGCCAGCTGGCGGCGGAGTGTCGGAGATCACGGTCTTGCCGCTAGCATCCTTCCATTGATAGGTCTGCGCCTGCGCTGCTCCCAGGCTGGTGGCAAGGGCCAGGGCCGAGGCGATAAGCAAGGATTTGTTCATGTTCCGGTCAACGGGCTTGGCGAGAGATTTCTGTATAATACGATTTTGTGACCTTGGATCAAAGGCCATGCGACTTCTGCAAAAAGCCCTCACTTTCGACGACGTCCTGCTCGTCCCCGCTCATTCTCAAGTTCTCCCGCGCGATGTCAGCCTGTCCACCCGCCTGACCCGCGACATCACGATCAACCTGCCGCTGCTTTCTGCCGCCATGGATACCGTGACGGAAGGTCGCCTGGCCATCGCCATGGCCCAGGAAGGCGGCATCGGCATCATCCACAAGAATCTCTCGTCCCGCGCCCAGGCCGCCGAAGTGGCCAAGGTCAAGCGTTTCGAGTCGGGCATCCTGCGCGATCCGATCACCGTGACGCCGAACATGACGGTGCGCGATGTCCTCGAAATCACCCGCCAGCACAAGATTTCCGGCCTGCCGGTGATCGACAAGTCGGGCAAGGTGGTCGGCATCGTCACCAACCGCGACCTGCGCTTCGAAACCAATCTCGACCAGCCGGTGAAGTCGATCATGACGCCGCGCAAGCGCCTGGTCACCGTCGGCGAGGATGCCGGCGTCGAGGAAGCCAAGGAGCTGATCCGCACGCACCGCCTCGAGCGCGTGCTGGTGGTCAACGATGCCTTCGAGCTGCGCGGTCTGATCACCGTCAAGGACATCCTCAAGTCCACCGAACATCCGCTCGCCAACAAGGATGCCAGCGGCCGCCTGCGCGCCGGTGCCGCGGTCGGCGTCGGTGCCGGTACGGAAGAGCGCGTCGAACTGCTGGCCGAAGCCGGCGTCGATGTCGTCGTCGTCGATACCGCGCACGGTCACTCGCAGGGCGTGCTTGACCGCGTCAAGTGGGTGAAGAAGCACTATCCGCAGATTCAGGTCATCGGCGGCAACATCGCCACCGCCGACGCCGCGCGCGCACTGGTCGATGCCGGCGCCGACGGCGTCAAGGTCGGCATCGGCCCCGGCTCGATCTGCACCACGCGTATCGTCGCCGGTGTCGGCGTGCCGCAGATAACCGCCATCCAGAACGTTTCCGAAGCCCTCAAGGGCACCGGCGTGCCGATGATCGCCGACGGCGGCATCCGCTACTCCGGCGACATCGCCAAGGCGATCGCCGCCGGCGCCGACACCGTCATGCTCGGCGGCCTGTTTGCCGGCACCGAGGAAGCGCCGGGCGAGGTCGAACTGTTCCAGGGCCGCTCGTACAAGTCCTACCGCGGCATGGGTTCGCTCGGCGCGATGCAGGCCGGTTCCTCTGATCGTTACTTCCAGGAGAACACCGGCAACGTCGACAAGTTCGTCCCGGAAGGCATCGAAGGCCGCGTCCCGTACAAGGGCTCGGTGCTCGCCGTGATCCACCAGTTGATGGGCGGCCTGCGCTCGTCGATGGGCTACCTGGGCACGCCGACCATTGCCGAGATGCATGAGAAGGCCTGCTTCGTCGAAATCACTTCGGCCGGCATCCGCGAGTCGCACGTGCACGACGTGCAGATCACCAAGGAAGCGCCGAACTATCACCTCGACTGATCGTTCCAGTGTCCAGAAGGGCGGCTAATTCAGCCGCCTTTTTCATTCAAGGTTGTGAACATGTCCCACCAGAAAATCCTCATCCTCGATTTCGGTTCCCAGGTCACCCAGCTGATCGCCCGTCGCGTGCGTGAAGCCAAGGTCTTCTGCGAGATCCATCCCTACGACGTCTCGGATGACTTCATCCGCAACTACGGCGCCAAGGGCATCATCCTGTCGGGCGGCCCGAGTTCGGTCACCGAGGGCGATACGCCGCGCGCGCCGAAGATCGTTTTCGAACTGGGCATCCCGGTGCTCGGCATCTGCTACGGCATGCAGACCATGGCGCAGCAACTGGGCGGCCAGGTGATGACCGCCGAGGCCGCAGGCAAGGCGCGCGAATTCGGTTACTCGGAAGTGCGGGCGCATGGCCACACGGCGCTGCTGAAGGACATCGCCGATTTCACCACGGCCGAAGGCCACGGCATGCTCAAGGTCTGGATGAGCCACGGTGATTCCGTGATGGAACTGCCGCCCGGCTTCAAGACGATGGCGTCGACGCCGTCCTGCCCGATCGCGGCGATGGCCGACGAAGATCGTGGTTTCTACGCCGTCCAGTTCCATCCGGAAGTCACCCACACGCTGCAGGGCAGGGCGATCCTCGAACGTTTCGTGCATGGCATCTGCGGCTGCGGTACCGACTGGGTGATGGGCGACTACATCGCCGAAGCCGTCGAAGCAATCCGCGCCCAGGTCGGCAGCGATGACGTCATCCTCGGCCTGTCCGGCGGGGTCGATTCCAGCGTTGCTGCGGCGCTCATCCACCGCGCCATCGGCGACCAGCTGACCTGCGTCTTCGTCGATCACGGCCTGCTGCGCCTCAACGAGGGCGACATGGTCATGGACATGTTCGCGCGCAACCTTGGCGTCAAGGTCATTCGCGTCGATGCGGTCGACGACTTCATGGGCAAGCTGGCCGGCGTCGCCGACCCGGAACAGAAGCGCAAGATCATCGGCAAGGAATTCGTCGAGGTCTTCCAGGCCGAGTCGAAGAAGCTGACTTCCGCCAAGTGGCTGGCCCAGGGCACCATTTATCCGGACGTGATCGAATCGGCCGGCAAGGGCAAGAAGGGCGCCCACACCATCAAGAGCCACCACAACGTCGGCGGCCTGCCGGAAGACATGCACCTCAAGCTGCTCGAACCGCTGCGCGAGCTGTTCAAGGACGAAGTCCGCGAACTCGGCGTTGCGCTCGGCCTGCCGCGCGAGATGGTCTATCGCCACCCGTTCCCGGGCCCCGGTCTGGGCGTGCGCATCCTTGGCGAAGTGACGTTGAAGGCAGCGCATCTGCTGCAGCGTGCCGACGCGATCTTCATCGACGAGTTGCGCGCCACCGTCGCCACCGAACGCGATGTCGCGGCCGGTGCCTGCACCGAGGCCGACATCGGCAAGACCTGGTACGACCTGACCAGTCAGGCCTTTGCGGTCTTCCTGCCGGTCAAGAGTGTTGGCGTGATGGGCGACGGCCGCACCTACGAGAACGTCGTCGCGCTACGCGCCGTCGTCACCAGCGACTTCATGACTGCGCACTGGGCGCATCTGCCCTACGAACTGCTCGGTCGCGTTTCCAACCGCATCATCAACGAAGTGCGCGGGCTGAACCGGGTGGTGTACGACGTTTCCGGCAAGCCGCCGGCGACGATCGAGTGGGAATGATTCGGCCTACCGGCTGACAACGCAAACAGCGCCCCACAAGGCGCCGTTTTCATTTTTAGATCAGTGGCTTACTGCGCGATCGCCTCGATCGCGATGTCGATGCGCACATCGTCGCCGACGTAGGGCGCGTACTTGCCGGCGTTGAATTCGGAGCGCTTGATCACCGTCCAGGCGTTGGCGCCGATGGCGTTCTTCTTCAGCATCGGGTGCGGTGCCGCCTTGAAGTCGGTGACGGTCAGCGTTACCGGCTTGGTGACGCCCTTGATCGTCAGCTGGCCTTCGATCTTGGCCGGCTTGTCGCCTTCGAAAACGACTTTGGTCGACTTGAAGGTGGCGGTCGGGAACTTGGCGGTGTCGAGGAAATCCTCGCCCTGGATGTGTTCGTTGAACGTGGCGTAGCCGGTATCGACGGATTTGGCGTCGATCACGATGTCGACCGTGCCAGTCTTCGCAGCAGCGTCATAGACGACCTTGCCGCTGGTGCTGTTGAAGCGCGAGAGCTGGGTCGAGTAGCCGAGGTGGCTGTACGAGAAGCGCGGGAAGGTGTGGGTGCCGTCGACCGTGTAGGTTTCCGGCGCGGCGAGGGCCGGGCTGGCGGCGGCGAGGGCGAGGACGAGGCTGGCGAGTTGCTTTTTCATGGGTTTTCTCCTTGGGGTTTACTTGCCGCTGGCGGCGATACGGAACTTGAGGCGGACGTCGTTGGCGACGATGTCGAACTTGGCCCAGCTGCCTTCACCGATGGCAAAATCGGCGCGGCGCAGCGTGAAGGCGCCTTCGAAGACGCCGCTGGCGCCCTGCGCGGTGAAGGTGGCGGGGACGATCACATCCTGGGTGCGTCCCTTGATCGTCAGCTTGCCGGGGACTTCGTAGCGATTGCCGCCAAGCGCCTTGACGCCGCTGGAAACGAAGCGGGCGACCGGGAAGGCGGCGGTGTTGAACCACGGCTTGCCGGCGACTTCGGCGTCGCCTTCCGGGGCGCCGGTGTCGACGCTGGCCAGTTCGACGTCGAAGCTGACGCGGGCGGCGGTCGGCTTGGCCGGGTCGAACGACAGCTGGCCGGAAAACTTGCGGAACTGGCCGTCGACCGCGACGCCCATCTGCTGATAGGTGAAGGCGACACTGCTCTTGGCCGGCAGCACCTGGTTGTATTCGACGGCACCGGCGCTCAGCGGCGACAGCGCGGCGAGCAGGGCGAGGGTGGATAGGGCGTGTTTCATGTCAGTTCTCCGTGGGGCGGGCGGGCAGCATCCGGGTCAGGATGTCGTCGCGGTCGATGAAATGGTGTTTGAGGGCGGCGGCGACGTGGCCGACGAGGATCAGGACGAAGAGCACGGCGAGCGTCGCATGCACGTTCTGCAGCAGGTCGCCCAGCGCCTTGTCCTTGGCGAGCAGGTCAGGGATCGGCAGCAGGCCGAACCAGACGGTCTGAAAGCCTTTGGCCGAACTCATCAGCCAGCCGGACAGCGGCATCGCCAGCATCAGCCCGTAGAGCGCCAGATGGCCGCCGTGCGCTGCCAGTTGCAGTGGCTTCGGCATGCTTGCCGGCAGGGGCGGCGGGCGGTGGCCGGCGCGCCAGGCAAGGCGGACGAGGACGAGCAGGAAGGCGGTGACGCCGGCCCACTTGTGCCAGGAATAGAGCTTCAGTTTTTCCGGTGACAGCGGCAGGTCCTGCATGTAGAAACCGAGGGCGAGCAGGCCGATGATGAGGACGGCCATGACCCAGTGCAGGGATTTGGCGGTGGCGGTGTAGTGGTTTTTCATGGTCAAGCTCTCGATTTGGGCAAAAACTGGTAGGCATCCATCGCCAGCACGTAGTCGTCGATGCCGGCGTGGAAACGTTCGACCTGCGCGTCGTCGCCGGCTGCAGCGAGGGCGACGAAGAGCGGCAGCAGGTGCTCTTCGGTCGGCTGCGCCTGAACGGCGCCAGGGGCGCGCCGGCGGTAGTCGAGCAGGGCATCGCGATTGCCGGCAGCCAGCTGCGCGTCGAGCCAGTCGGCAAACTCGCGGACGTAGGCGGGCGTGCCGCCGCCGGCGTAGGCACGCTGGAAGTCGCGCAGGTTGTGGGTGATGTTGCCGGAGGCGACGACCAGGAAGCCGCGCTCGAGCAGCGGCGCCAGCGCCCGGCCGAGTTGCCAGGCCTGCTGCGGCCCACCGCGGCTCTGTAGCGACAGCGGGATGACCGGAATCTGCGCGTCCGGGAACATCAGGCGCAGCGGCACCCAGGCGCCGTGGTCGAGGCCGCGCTTGCGGTCGATATCGACCGCAAGGCCGACGCCCGTCAGTGCGGCGGCGACTTCGGCGGCGGCCTCGGGGCAGCCGCTGGCCGGGTAGTTGAGCGCGTACAGTT
>DILW01000094.1 GCA_002425245.1 Betaproteobacteria bacterium UBA5582
CTCTTCCGATCTGTCGAAGCTGATATGAAAATCCTCATGTTCGAGAGGATTTTCTGGCAAACAAGACCGAAAAATACTGAATCCGCACGATCAAGAGGATTTGTTGCAAAACCCGCCTTCTTGGCGGAAAATCCTCGCAAACGTGAGGATTGTTCATGAAGATCACCATCGACAATGCAGCATCCATCGGCAAGGTGGTGCGTGCCAGCCGCAAGGTCCAGAAGATCCGTCAGGACGACGCCGCAGGCAGCATCGGCGTGAGCGAGAATTTTCTCGGCAAGATCGAACGTGGTGGCGAATCCGTGCAATGGGGCAAGCTCTTTCAGGTGCTTGAGGGTTTGGGCGTTCGTGTCCTGCTGGATGTTCCGGAGAGCGTGGCTGCCTATCTGAACGAACCGGCGAATCGTCAGGACAAGCGATGAACGGCCGCTTCTTGCGAGCTTCGATCAACCAGATCGAGCTTGGTCGCTTGCAGGAAGTGGCTGGCCTGTGGAGTTTTCAGTACGCGGCCGATTGGCTGGACCACCCGAGGCGCTTCGCGCTCAGTCCGCAGCTTCCCCTGACGGCGGAACCCTTGCTGGATGGTGCGAGCCGGCGCCCAGTGCAGTGGTACTTCGATAATCTGCTGCCGGAAGAGGGGCAACGCGTTCTGCTGGCCGGCGATGCCGGACTGGATGCGGCAGATGCCTTTGGTTTGCTGGCCTGCTACGGTGCTGAGTCAGCCGGCTCCCTGACCTTGCTGCCGCCGGACGCGACGCCGCAAATCGCCGAGTCCCTGCGGCCATTACCGGACGCCGTCCTGGCGGAACGCATACGCCAGTTGCCCAAGGTGCCGCTGACCCAGGCGGCCAGCAAGCGCATGTCGCTGGCGGGCGCGCAGCACAAGCTGGCGGTCGTCCTGCAGGATGGCGCGCTGTTCGAGCCGGCTGGCGCGGCGCCATCCACCCATATCCTGAAGCCGGATCACCCGGATGAGGACTACCCGCATTCCGCGATCAATGAATGGTTCACGATGCGCCTGGCAAAGCGCTTGGGGCTGGATGTGCCCGACGTGCATCGGCGCTACGTCCCGTCCCCCGTCTACCTGATCGATCGTTTTGACCGGGTTCCTGAGGGACGGGGCTGGCAACGCCGACATGCGATCGATGCTTGCCAGCTACTCGGGCTGGATCGCAGTTTCAAGTACAGCCAGGGCAGCATGGAAAATCTCGCCGCCCTGGCCAATGCCTGCCGTAGCCCGGCGGTGGCGCGGGCCCGCTTGTTTGGCTGGCTGGTCTTCAATGTGCTCGTCGGTAATAGCGACGCCCACCTGAAGAACCTGAGCTTCCTGGTTTCGCATGAAGGCGTTCAATTGGCGCCGTTTTACGACCTGCTCAGCGTCGCCACGTACGACACACCCGCCTTCGGCAAAAAAGCCTGGCCGGAAGCAAGCACGCTGGCATGGCCGATCCTGGGCGTGCGGCATTTTTCGGACGTCACGCGCAGCCTGTTGCTGGCAGCCGGTGCGTCGTTGAACCTCGCTAAAGGCACGGCCGAGCGTCTGCTGGAAAATCTGCGCAGCCGCGCCGTCCAGGCGGCCGAAGCGCTGTATGGCGAAGTCGAGGCCGAAAACGCCCGGATCGTCCTGGCGCGCCCCGAATTGTCGGCGACGATGGCCGGTGAATCGCGCTGCCTCCGGGCCATTTTGCACACCGTCCTCAAAGAGATGGTCAGGCAGACCGCCTGAACGCAAGTTTGTCGCAATTGCGACACAGGGCGTTTTGTAAGCGGTTGAAAACAAAAGCTTGTTTTTTGGCTTCGGTCTTGCTTGCGAAAGACGCATGAAAACCCATCTCGACTGGTCGGCCTACGACACCTACGGCGTCGGCGACGCCTATGCCGGCATTCCCGCCACCGGCGGCAACTACGCCAAGGCGGTTGCCGTGTGCATGAACAACCACCAGTGCCAGCGCGACGGCAAGGGCGTGATGTGTCCGAGCTTTCGCATCACGCACGATCCGGCGCATTCGACTGGCGCCCGGGTCAAGGCGTTCAAGGCGGCGCTCAATGGCGAGTTGGGCGAAGATCCCTTCGCCCATCCCGAGCTCGCGGCGGCGATGGACCTCTGCGTGTCGTGCAAGGGCTGCAAGAAGGAATGCCCGAGCGCGGTCGACATGACGCTGATCAAGACCGAATACCTGGCGCAGAAGAACGAACGCCAGGGCGTTTCGCTTCGCGCCCGGCTGTTCGGCGCGCTGCCGCGCTGGCTGCACGAATGGCGGCCGACGCTGCAGGCGCTGGTGCAACTGCGCAACGGTTCGCCCTGGGTGGCGAAGCTGGCCGAACGCTGGCTCGGTATCTCGGCGCGGCGGCCGATTCCGCAGATCGTTGCCGACGGCTTCCAGGCCGACACCGCGCCGACGACCGGCGAGCGCGGCAAGGTCGTGCTCTTCGTCGATACCTTCACCCATTACTACACGCCGGAAATCGCCGCCGCCGCGCTGAAAGTGCTGCGCGCCGGCGGTTACGCGGTCGAGGTGCTCGAACCGGTGGCCGACGATGGCGAACCCGAACGCCCGCTGTGCTGCGGCCGAACCTATCTGTCGCAGGGCATGGTCGAGGAAGCCAGGGTCGAAGCGCGCCGGGTCATGGCCGCGCTCGCCCCGGCGCTGGCTGCCGGGACGCCCGTCGTCGGCCTCGAACCGTCATGCCTGCTGGCGCTGCGCGACGAGTTCTACAGCCTCGGCCTCGGCCCCGACGTCGGCCAGCTCTCGAAACAGGCCTTCCTGTTCGAGGAGTTCCTGATGCGCGAAGGCAACAAGGGCTTGAAGCTCGCCCTCAAACCCATCCCCGGCGGCCGCGCGCTGGTGCATGGGCACTGCCACCAGAAGGCTTTCGGCGCGATGAAGTCGGTCAGGAAGGTACTCGGCTGGATTCCGGACTTCGAATTCGAGATCATCGACGCCAGTTGCTGCGGCATGTCCGGCAGCTTCGGCCTGGAAGCCGAACACCACGACGCTTCGCTGGCCATGGCCGAACTCGCGCTGCTGCCAGCGATCCGCGCCGCCAGCGCCGACACGGTCATCGTCGCCGACGGCTTCTCCTGCCGCCACCAGATCGCTGACGGCAGCGGCCGCCAGGCGGTGCACGTGGCGCTGCTGCTGGCGCGGGCGCTGGACGGGTGAAAATCGCCAAATTCCTGGAGCGCCCAGGGTGCTTCACTCGCGAAAAAGGCTATCCCGGGCTTGTGATTTGGCGATGCTGCCGGGGGTACACTGTGAACCTCGATCAATCCGGAACCGGGACAGGAAATGGTGCATCGCTCGCATCATGAGGACAAGGAAGCACATCATGCGACCGCCAAGGCGCATGAGCGGACGGCGCGCAACATTCACCCCGGCGGCTGGGTGGTGAGTGGGGGCGAACGCCCGCTGTCCACCCTGCTCGGCTCTTGCGTTGCCGTCTGCCTGCATGATCCCTTGTTGTCCATCGGCGGGATGAATCATTTCCTGCTCCCCGCCCGGCGCGGCAACATCGGCAGCGATACCGAAGTCTTCCTGGCCGGCGACTACGCCATGGAAGTGCTGGTCAATGCCGTGATGAAACGCGGCGCCAGCAAATCGCGTCTGCTCGCCAAGGCCTTTGGCGGCAGCAACGTTGTCGGGGCGATCAGCATGGCGATCGGCGACAGCAATGTGCGTTTTGCCACCGAATGGCTGGCGCGCGAGGGGATTCCCCTGGTTGCCTGCGATCTGGGCGGCAAGCAGGCACGCAAGGTGATCTTCGTGCCGCAAACCGGCGAAGCCTTCTGCCGCCGCATTCCTTCCACCAGGACAAACGCCGAACTGGCACGGGTCGAGGCCGGTTACGAGGAAAGCCTGGTGAGCGCGCCGCCAAAGCCGATCGACTATTTCTGAGCCGCCTGCTCAGGGCCGCGTTATCCGGCCCCCGGGCGGGCTGGCATCCTGTCCGATTCCGTCCGCTTCCGGTCCTGTTCCGGTCTGTCGCGGGTTCTGTTGCCCGCCTAAGCTTCGTCTCCAGGGAAACCGTCACGGGAGACGATCATGGAACGCGAAGTCCTGTTGTTGTTGCCGCTGCCGGCCGGGGTCGATGCCGATTCGGCACTGGTGCGGCGGCTGTTCGAGCGCTGGTGGCAGGGCGCGGCGGCGGTGGCGCTGGGGGCTGTTGAGGACTGGCCAATGCCGGTCGAGCGGCGCTTTGCCGGGGCCGGCGTGCCGCTGGCGCTGCGCTTCTGGTTGTGGCGGCGGCGGGCGTCGCGGGTGATCGTGGCCGGCGTCGGCCCGGCCGGGCTGGTGGC
>DILW01000189.1 GCA_002425245.1 Betaproteobacteria bacterium UBA5582
GGGTCGCGACCGGGGCCTCCATCTGGGCCGGGGGGGCGATCCACAGGCGGGGCGGGATGCGGGCCTTCCCTTCGAGGACCTTGCCAGCAGCACGGAAGTGGCCGATGTTGGTCATGCACGAGCCGATGAAGACTTCATCGATCTTGTCGCCGGCAACTTCGGACAGCAGCTTGACGTCGTCCGGGTCGTTCGGGCAGGCCAGGATCGGCTCGGTGACTTCAGCCAGATCGATCTCGATCACGGCAGCGTACTGGGCGGTGGCATCGGCCTTGAGCAGCGTGCCGTTGGCGATCCACTCTTCCATGGCGGCGATGCGGCGCTTCAGGGTGCGGGCGTCCTGGTAGCCTTCGGCGATCATCCACTTCATCAGCGTGATGTTCGAACGCATGTACTCGACGATCGGTTCCTTGTTCAGGGCGACAGCGCAAGCGGCAGCAGAACGCTCGGCAGCAGCGTCGGAAAGTTCGAAGGCTTGCTCGACCTTGAGGTCCGGCAGGCCTTCGATTTCCAGGATGCGACCGGAGAAGATGTTCTTCTTGCCCTTCTTCTCGACGGTCAGCAGACCGGCCTTGATGGCGTAGTAGGGGATCGCATTGACCAGGTCACGCAGCGTGATGCCATCCTGCATCTTGCCCTTGAAACGAACCAGCACCGATTCCGGCATGTCCAGCGGCATGACGCCGGTGGCGGCGGCAAAGGCGACCAGACCGGAACCGGCCGGGAAGGAGATGCCGATCGGGAAACGGGTGTGCGAGTCACCGCCGGTACCGACGGTATCCGGCAGCAGCAGGCGGTTCAGCCAGGAGTGGATGACGCCGTCGCCCGGACGCAGCGAGACGCCGCCACGGGTGCTGATGAAGGACGGCAATTCGCGGTGCATCTTGACGTCGACCAGCTTCGGATAGGCGGCGGTGTGGCAGAAGGACTGCATGACCAAGTCGGCGGAGAAGCCGAGGCAGGCCAGATCCTTCAGTTCGTCGCGGGTCATCGGGCCGGTGGTGTCTTGCGAGCCGACGGTGGTCATCTTCGGTTCGCAGTAGGTGCCCGGCAGGATGCCCTTGCCTTCCGGCAGGCCACAGGCGCGGCCGACCATCTTCTGGGCCAGCGAGTAACCGGTGCCCGGATCGTTCGGCTGCTGCGGCAGGCGGAACAGGGTCGAGGCCGGCAGGCCGAGGAATTCGCGCGCCTTGGTCGTCAGGCCGCGGCCGATGATCAGGGGGATGCGGCCGCCAGCGCGGACTTCGTCGAGGATGACCAGGGTCTTCAGTTGCGACTCGGCGATCACCTCACCGTTCTTGACGGCGGTGACCTTGCCGCTGGCGCCGTCGACCTTCAGTTCGATCTCGTCGCCCATGTCCATCTGACCGGCGTCGATTTCGATCGGCAGGGCGCCGGCATCTTCCATCGTGTTGAAGAAGATCGGGGCGATCTTGGAACCCAGGCAGACGCCACCGAAGCGCTTGTTCGGGACGAACGGGATGTCTTCGCCGGTAAACCACAGCACCGAGTTGGTGGCGGACTTGCGGGAAGAACCGGTACCGACCACGTCACCGACGTAGGCGATCAGGTTGCCCTTGGCAGCCAGCTTTTCCAGTTGCTTGATCGGGCCGCGCGAACCCGGCTCGTCGGCTTCGATACCCGGACGCGGGTTCTTCAGCATGGCCAGCGCGTGCAGCGGGATGTCCGGACGCGACCAGGCATCCGGCGCCGGCGACAGGTCGTCGGTGTTGGTTTCGCCGGTGACCTTGAACACGGTCAGCTTCTGCGAAGCCGGGACTTCCGGACGCGAGGTGAACCACTCGGCGTCGGCCCACGACTGCATGACGGCCTTGGCGTTGGCGTTGCCGCCCTTGGCCAGTTCGGCGACATCGTGGAAGAAGTCGAACACCAGCAGGGTCTTCTTCAGGCCTTCGGCGGCAACGGCGCCGCAGGTCGGGCAGGCGAGCAGATCGATCAGCGGCTTGACGTTGTAACCGCCGAGCATGGTGCCGAGCAGTTCGGTAGCCTTTTCCTTGGAAATCAGCGCGCAGGCTTCCTCGCCCTTGGCGACCTTGGCCAGGAACTCGGCCTTGACCTTGGCGGCGTCGTCAACGCCAGCCGGCACGCGGTAGGTGATCAGTTCGACCAGGGCGGCTTCTTCGCCGGCCGGCGGATTCTTCAGCAGGGCCACCAGTTCGGTGGTCTGTTGCTTGGACAGGGGCAGCGGGGGGATACCAAGGGCTGCACGCTCTGCGACGTGGGCGCGATAGGCTTCAAGCACGGCGACTTCCTTTCGTAAAGGGTTGCTCTAGGGGTAAAGACAGGATTTTACGACAACGGCGACGGCTGGATGGTTCGCAAATTGACATCCCCAAACCGGCACCCGCAGGTCTTATATATTTTATATGTTAGTTCACCTGTACGCCAGCGCTGCGGCACTTCCTTGCCGGCACTTGCCCATTTTTCAGGCAATCGCCACAAAACCCATGCAAGACAAGGGATTGCGACAACTATCCCGCGCTTATCCACAGGCTTGTCCGACCCAAACGGGGATAAATGTTCATTATCCGCGCAGGCTGATAGACTTGCCGCTTTTGACTCCGGACGCCATCCCATGTCCCGCATTGCCGCCATCGCCCCGCTCGGCCAGCAGATCTGGCTCGACAA
>DILW01000182.1 GCA_002425245.1 Betaproteobacteria bacterium UBA5582
GATGGCTGCGCGCCCAGGGGCTGGACGCCGCCCAGGCCGAAGCCGGCGCCGACGAAGCGCTGAGCGCGCTGCAGACGACGCTGACCTCTGCCACCGGCCGCTGGCTGCTCGCCGACCATCCCGGCGGCGGCGCCGAACAGGCGTGGACCAGCCGCGACGGCGAACTGACCGTCAAGCACGTGATCGACCGGGTATTCATCGCCGACGGCGTACGCTGGATCGTCGATTACAAGACCGTGCGCGCCACCCCGGAAGAGCTTGTCGCCCGCGCCGAAGGCTTCCGCCCGCAGCTCGAACGCTACGCTGCGCTGTTCGCCAATGATCCCTTGCCGCTCAAGCTGGCGGTGTGGTTCGTGCTGCAGGGACAACTGGTGACGCTGTGAGCGGGGCCGGCCCGCTCGGTCGCGATCAGGTCTTGGGTCCGTTGCCGCTTCCCCGGTCCAGCCAGCGCAGCAGGATCGCGTAGAGCACGGCCGGGGTGACCGGCTTGCTGATGAAGTCGTTCATGCCCGCCGCGAAACACTGCACCTTGTCGTCGGCGAACGCGTTCGCGGTCATCGCGAGGATCGGCAGTTGCGCCCGGCCGGCGAGTTGCCGGATCTGCCGGGTGGCCATCAGGCCGTCCATGACCGGCATCTGCATGTCCATCAGGATCAGGTCGTAATTGTCGCTGCTGGCCAGCGCCACCGCCTGCTGGCCGTCTTCTGCCAGGTCGACGCGCAGGCCGACATCTTCCAGCCACAGTTGGGCGATTTCCCGGTTGACCGGTTCGTCCTCGGCCAGCAGAACGCGCTTGCCGGCGTGCTTGCGCTGGATTTCCCGTTCGGTTTCTCCCTGTGCCGCCTCGTTGCTCGTGCAGGCCGGAAGGATGTCCTTGCCCAGGGTGGCGGTGAAGAAGAAGGTGCTGCCGTGGCCCGGCCGGCTGCTGACGCCGGCCTCTCCGCCCATGGCTTCGGCAATCTTGCGGGTGATCGCCAGGCCAAGGCCGGTGCCGCCGTATTTGCGGGTGAGCGAGTTGTCGGCCTGTTCGAAGGCCTTGAACAGTTTGGGCAGTGCTTCGGGGGCGATGCCGCTGCCGCTGTCCTCGACTTCGAAGCGCAGGCAAACGCTGCCGGCAGTTTCGCTCTGCCGCCTGACGCGCAGGGTGATCTGCCCCTGTTCGGTGAATTTCAGCGCGTTGCCGGCGTAGTTGAGCAGGGCCTGCTTGAGCCGCGTGGCGTCGCCGCGCAGGTTTTGCGGCAGGCCGGTGGTCTCGATGCTGAAGCTCAGGCCCTTGTCGTGGATTTTCGGGGCGAGCATGGCAACGATGTCGGCAAGCAGGGTTTCCAGCTGCAGCGGCGCATCTTCGAGGGTGAACTTGCCGGCTTCGATCTTCGACAGGTCGAGGACGTCGTTGATGATGTCCAGCAGGTGTCGGCCGGCGTTCTCGATCTTGTCCAGCCGTTCGGCCTGCTCGGCATTGACGCCGCTGCGGCGCAGGATGTGCGCCATGCCGGTGATGGCGTTCAGTGGGGTGCGGATTTCGTGCGACATGTTGGCCAGGAAGGCGCTCTTGGCAATGTTCGCCGATTCCGCGGCGAGCTTGGCCTCGGCCAGTTCGCGGGTGCGTTCGTCGACCAGCCGTTCGAGGTTCTGGCGATGGTTGCGCAGCTCTTCTTCGGCTTGCTTGCGCTCGGTGATGTCGGTATGCGTGCCGCACATGCGCAGCGGCTTGCCGTCGCCGTCGCGTTCCATCACCCGGGCTTGGTCGAGAATCCAGCGGATGCTGCCGTCCTTGCAGAACATCCGGTATTCCAGGCGGTGGCTGTCGGCCTGCCCTTCCAGAACGGCATTGATCGAGTTCCAGGCCGCCTCGCGGTCGTCGGGGTGGACGAAATCCGACCACTGCAGGGTGGTATTCCTGATTTCCTCGTGCGCGTAGCCCAGCATCTCGGCCCAGCGGGCATTCCTGTCGACTTTGCCGCTGCCGATCTGCCAGTCCCAGAAGCCGAGTTCGGACCCCTCAAGCACGAAACGCAACTGTGTTTCGCTGGCCCGCAGGGCGCGTTCCTGCGCCTTGGCTTCGCTGACGTCGAGGAGGGTGACCAGATGCAGTGCATCGAGCCCTTCCGGCAGTGACGTGGTGCCCGCCAGGACGGTGCGGACTTCGCCCGACTTGGTGGTGATGTGCACCTCGCGCGGCGTTACCAAGTTGCTCTGGCCGTCCAAGAGCGTCATTTGCGCTTCCCAGCCGGCGATGACCTGGGCACGGTAGACCGGGTCGGGGTAGGCGCGTGGCCACCAGTCGGCCAGGGTGGGGATGTCGGCCAGGGTGTAACCGAAGGTGTCGATGAAGGCAGCGTTCAGGTAGGTGATCCTGAATGTCTTGTCGTTCAGCGCCATCGGGATCGGCGACGCTTCGATGATTGCCTGGAAGCGTGCCGATGCCTGGCGCAAGGCGCTTTCCAGGCGAACGTGTTCGCTGACGTTGTGAAAGATGGTGGCGAACTCGTCCGGCGCCGGCGCCACCACGGATACCGCAAACGTCCGGTCGAGCGGGGCATAGCGGGTTTCGAACTGGATCGGCTGCCCGGTGCTCGCTACCTGGGTATAACAGTCCAGATAAGGCACCTCGCCGTAGACTTCGGTGGCCGTTCTGCCGATGACATCTGCCGCACGCAGTCCGGTGTGCTTCTCGAAGGCAGGGTTGACCTCGATGATCTGGTAATCGACAGCTCGCCCCGCAGCATCGCGGACGATGCGATGCAGGGCCAGTCCTTCGGCCATGCTCTCGTACAGCGAGCGATAGCGCTGCTCGCTGGCGCGCAGCGCTGCCGAGGCCAGGTCGTGGTCGGCAATCTCGCGCATCAGCTTGAGCGCGTTGTCGGTCAGCGAGCCGTAGATCGAGAGGGTGAGATCGAGCAGGGCGCGTGTCGCCCCCGCCATCTCCTGTCTGGCCTGTATCCTGGCGGCCGGAGCATCGAGGCCGGTGCGCATGGCCAGAACCGCAAGGGCAGCCTCCTTGTCGGTTTCCAGGATGTGCGAGGCGAGCCAGCGGGCCAGGAAGGAGAGGGCTTCGCGCTCGACATCGCCGGCTGGCTTCTGCCGCAGGTCGGCCTTCAGCTGGCCGACGGTGGCAACGAAGCGGGCATGGATGGCGCGGTGTTCGATGGTGTCGGGATCATCGCCTAAGCTGGCGTGCCAGATGCCTTCCTCGGTGCGGAAATGGTAATCCGCGTAGTCCGCCAGTTCGTCGAGCAGCGAGTTCAGCCGGCTGGAACCGGTGCGATAGGCGACATGACTGGCGAGGCCATTGAGCAGATCGACCAGCCTGCGGTGTTGCTGGTCGATTTCAGCAATGCCGGTGGAGAACTGCTCGTTCCAGGGAAAAATGTCGATGGTCTGCATGATCGGTCGGGGATCCTGTGCGACGTAATGCCTCAGTAACGGATACTACGCGCAAGCTTGACGGTTTTGTCCCTGTTATGGCTTTGTCATGCAATTATCGGGCAGGCCTTGGCATCGCTGCGGCGCCCCGCGGGCGCCGGCTCAGCCCGCCGGCCAGAGCACGCAGGCCCAGACCACGGCCGCGTTGACCAGCGACAGCAGCACCGCGGCGCTGCCCATGTCCTTGGCGCGCTTGGCGAGTTCGTGCTTTTCCGGCGAGGCCTTGTCGACCACGGCTTCGAGGCCGGAGTTGAGGATTTCGACGATCAGGATGAGCAGGATGCTGCCGATCATCAGCGCGCGGTCGACACCGGTCTGGCCGAGGACGAAAGCGAGCGGGATGGTGACGGCGGCAAGCAGGGTTTCCTCGCGGAAGGCGGCTTCGTTCTTCCAGGCGGCGCAGAGGCCGTCGCGCGAGTAGCCCAGTGCGTTGAACAGGCGGACGAGGCCCTGCTTGCCTTTGAATTCTTTGTATTCGCTCATTGAATCATTGAACCGGTTTGTGGGTGTTTTTTCTGCTTGGGCAGTTATCTGCGTCGATGAGCAGGGCAATGCCGGGGTTTTTCAAGCGTGTTTTTTCCCTTGTGGCGCTCAGGCAGCCAGTGCCTGTTCGACCCGCAAGGGGTAAGCGCCGCTGGCTTTGGCATCGAGCAGGACGATTTCGACGGCGCTGCCGTCCTCGGCGTAGCTGACATGCGTGTTCCAGTCCTGCGATACCTCGCGCGCGATGGCCTTGTCGGAAAGCCGGATGACCAGGATGTCGTCTTCGCTGTAATAGGTGGATTGCATGGCTACCTCAACTCAGCTCGAAATGATGCATGACCGTTTTTACCACCACGCAGTCTTCGAGGACAAGTACGGTAAGTCGTCGTCGATGTTCCTTTCGCCCATGCGCAGGCGGGCATGCCGGGTAATGGCGATGCGCTTGTTGAAGCGCTGGCTGAAGAGTTCAGCCACGCGATTTGTCCAGCAGTGGCTTGAGGAAGCGCCCGGTGTGGCTGGCCCGGCATTTGACCACATCTTCCGGCGGGCCGGCGACCAGGATGCGGCCGCCGCCGCCGCCGCCTTCGGGGCCGAGGTCGACGATCCAGTCGGCAGTCTTGATCACGTCGAGGTTGTGCTCGATGACGACGATGGTGTTGCCGTGGTCGGCCAGGCGGTGCAGCACTTTCAGGAGCAGCTCGATGTCGGCGAAGTGCAGGCCGGTGGTCGGTTCGTCGAGGATGTAGAGGGTGCGGCCAGTGTCGCGCTTTGAAAGTTCGAGTGCCAGCTTGACCCGCTGCGCCTCGCCGCCGGACAGCGTGGTCGCGGCCTGGCCGAGGGTGATGTAGGAGAGGCCGACATCGACCAGCGTCTGCAGCTTGCGCGCGACGACCGGCACCGGGTCGAAGAATTCACGCGCCTGCTCGACGGTCATGCCGAGGATGTCGTGGATGTTCTTGCCCTTGTACTGGATTTCCAGCGTTTCGCGGTTGTAGCGCTTGCCGTGGCAGACGTCGCAGGGGACGTAGATGTCGGGCAGGAAGTGCATCTCGACCTTGATCATGCCGTCGCCCTGACAGGCTTCGCAGCGCCCGCCCTTGACGTTGAAGCTGAAACGCCCCGGCCCGTAGCCGCGGGCACGCGATTCGGGTACCTGGGCGAACAGTTCGCGGATCGGCGTCAGCAGGCCGGTGTAGGTCGCCGGGTTGGAGCGCGGCGTGCGGCCGATCGGCGACTGGTCGACGTTGATCACCTTGTCGAACAGGTCGAGGCCGAGGATTTCCTGGTGCGGCGCCGGTTCGGCGGTGGAGCCGTAGAGGTGCTTGGCGGCGGCGGCGTAGAGCGTGTCGTTGATCAGCGTCGATTTGCCCGAGCCGGAGACGCCGGTGACGCAGGTAAAGAGGCCGACCGGCAGTTCCAGCGTGACGTCGCGCAGGTTGTTGCCGTAGGCGCCGACCACCTGCAACTGCTTGTCCGGGTTTTGTTGCCGGCGTTTTTGCGGGACGGCGATTTCGCGCGCGCCGGACAGGTAGGCGCCGGTCAGCGAGGCCGGGTTGGCGGCAACCTGGGCCGGCGTGCCTTCGGCGACCACCGAGCCGCCGTGGACGCCGGCACCGGGGCCGATGTCGATGACGTAATCGGCGCTGCGGATGGCGTCCTCGTCGTGCTCGACGACCAGCACGGTGTTGCCCATGTCGCGCAGGTTCCTGAGCGTCTGCAGCAGGCGGTCGTTGTCGCGCTGGTGGAGGCCGATCGACGGCTCATCAAGGACGTACATGACGCCGGTCAGCCCGGAGCCGATCTGCGAGGCCAGGCGGATGCGCTGCGCCTCGCCGCCGGAGAGCGTCTCGGCCGAGCGTTCGAGGCACAGGTAGTCGAGACCGACGTCGATCAGGAAGGTCAGCCGGGCGGTGATTTCCTTCAAGATCTTGTCGGCGATCTGCGCCTTGTGGCCGGGCAGTTGCAGGCAGTTGAAGTAATTGCGCGCCTCGCCCAGCGGCAGGCGGTTGATCTCGTGCAGCGTCAGCGTGCCGACGCGCACGTGGCGGGCCTCGACGCGCAGACGGGTGCCGTTGCAGTGCGGGCAGGTCGAGTTGCTGATGTATTTCGACAGCTCTTCGCGCACGGCGTTGGAGTCGCTGCCGCGGTAGCGCCGTTCGAGGTTGGGGATGATGCCTTCGAAGGTATGGCTGCGGTCGAAGCGGGTGCCCTTCTCGTTGGCGTAGCGGAAATTGATCGCTTCCTTGCCGGAGCCGTAGAGCACCAGCTGGCGGATGTTCTCGGGCAGTTCCTGCCAGGGCGTGTCGACCGAGAAGCCGTAATGCTCGGCGAGCGATTCGATGATCTGGAAGTAGAACTGGTTCTTCTTGTCCCAGCCGCGGATGGCGCCGCCGGCGAGCGACGCCGCCGGGTTGGTGACGACGCGCTTGGGGTCGAAGAACTGGATGACGCCCAGCCCGTCACACTTCGGGCAGGCGCCCATCGGATTGTTGAACGAGAAGAGGCGCGGTTCCAGCTCCTGCAAGGCGTAGGAACAGACCGGGCAGGCGAATTTGGCAGAGAACAGGTGTTCCCTGGCGGAATCCATCTCCAGCGCGACGGCGCGGCCGTCGGCGTGGCGCAGCGCGGTCTCGAAGGATTCGGCGAGGCGCTGGCGCATGTCCTCGCGCACTTTCAGGCGGTCGACGACGACATCGACGGTGTGCTTGGTCGATTTGGCCAGCTTGGGCACGGCGTCGAGTTCGTACACCGTGCCGTCGACGCGCACGCGCGCAAAACCCTGGGCGCGCAGTTCGGTGAACAGGTCGAGCTGCTCGCCCTTGCGGTTGGCGACCACCGGGGCGAGGATCATCAGCTTGGTGTCTTCCGGCAGCGCCAGCACGTGGTCGACCATCTGCGACACGGTCTGCGCTTCCAGCGGCTGGTCGTGGTCGGGGCAGTAGGGCGTACCGGCGCGGGCGTAGAGCAGGCGCAGGTAGTCGTGGATCTCGGTGACGGTGCCGACGGTTGACCGCGGGTTGTGGCTGGTCGCCTTCTGCTCGATGGAAATCGCCGGCGAAAGGCCTTCGATCAGGTCGACGTCGGGCTTTTCCATCAACTGCAGGAACTGCCGGGCGTAGGCCGACAGCGATTCGACGTAACGGCGCTGCCCTTCCGCGTACAGCGTGTCGAAAGCCAGCGAGGACTTGCCTGAGCCGGACAGGCCGGTGATCACGATCAGTTGATCGCGCGGCAGGTCGAGGTTGATGTTCTTGAGATTATGGGTGCGGGCGCCGCGGATGCGGAGAGTTTCCATCGCCGGTCTACCTGGGGTTGGGACGAAGCGGGAACTATACGCAAAAGCGGCGCGGCTTGCACGGAAAGCTGTATGGATGTACAGCTTTCCGTCGTGCTCAGCGTTTGGCCGGCGTGAATGTTTCTTGCTCGATCAGCCACTTGCCGTCGATGCGCCGCAGCTGCAATTGCTTGATGCCGCTATCGTTGTGGCCCTGCGCCTTGTAGCGCTGCTCGAAAGTCAGCCAGGCGCGGTTGTCGCCTTCGCGGCGGATTTCCGGGACGCCCAGTTGCAGTTCGATCTGGCCGGCGCGGCTGATCACGCGCTGGCGGGCGCTGCGCCACTCGGCGGCGCTGCTCGCCGGGCCGTGGAAGTCCGGGTGATAGTGTTTGAGGTAGGTCGCGACATCGCGGGCCGCCCAGGCGTCGCGCCAGCTGGCGAGGAAGGCGCGCAGGTCCTGTTCGTTGCTCGGGGCGGTCGTTGCCGGCGGCGTCCGAACCACTGCCGGTACGGGGGCGCTCGGCGTGCCGACGACGACCGGTGCCATGTCCGCCTCCGCGTCCATCGGCGGCGGTGCCGGTGGGTCGAAGGCCGGCACTTTCCGGTGACTGCATCCCGCTACGGCAAGGCTCAAGGCGATTGCGCCGAGTATCGTCTTTCCGGAGAAGCGCTTGATTGTTCTTTTCATTTTTGCTCCTTGTGTTCGTGTCGATCAATGACAGAGAAATGACCGCAACTATAACCTAGGGACTAGGCTGCGGGCCCGTCGGCAAACCTGCTAATATCAGCCATTCGCTGCAATGCAACAATATCCCCAAAAAAATGTCTTCCCCCAACGATAAAATGAGCCCGCAGGAGCGTCGCGTCGGCGCTTCGCTGGCGTCGATCTTCGCCCTGCGCATGCTCGGCCTGTTCCTGATCCTGCCGGTATTTTCCGTGCACGCAGCGACCATGCCCGGCGGCGAAAACCTGATGCTGGTCGGACTGGCGCTGGGCGCCTACGGCCTGACCCAAGCCTTATTCCAGATTCCTTTCGGCATTGCTTCCGACCTGCTCGGGCGCAAGCCGGTCATCGTCGCCGGCCTGCTGGTGTTCGCTGTCGGCAGTTTTGTCGCCGCCTGGGCGCCGGACATGCACTGGATGATCGTCGGCCGCGTGCTGCAGGGCATGGGCGCGATTTCGGCCGCGGTCACCGCCCTGGCCGCCGATCTGACGCGTGAGGAACACCGGACCAAGGTGATGGCGATGATCGGTTCGTCGATCGGCCTGGTCTTCGCGCTGTCGCTGGTCGGCGCGCCGCTGCTTTACGGCTGGATCGGCATGGGCGGTTTGTTCGGCCTCACCGGCGTACTGGCGCTGGCGGCGATCGCTCTGCTGCTCAAGGCGGTGCCGGCAGTGCCGCGACCGAGTGGCCACCAGAAGCTGCCGCTGCGCGCGGTGCTGACCAATCCCGACCTGCTCAAGCTCAACCTCGGCATCGGCACCCTGCACATGATCCAGATGGCGATGTTCGTCGTCCTCCCGCATGCCCTGCTCAGCCGTGGTGGCCTGCTTGCCGAAGACCACTGGCAGGTCTACCTGCCGGCGGTGCTGGCGTCCTTCGCCATCATGGTGCCGGCAATCATCGCCGCCGAGAAGAAGGACAAGATGCGGCCAATCTTCCTTGCCGCCATTGGCCTCACTGCCATCGTCCAGCTCGGTCTCTACCTGTTCAGCGCCAGCTTGTGGACGCTGGGCCTGTGGCTGCTGCTCTTCTTCGTCGCCTTCAACATCCTGGAGGCGACGCTGCCGTCGCTGGTCTCGCGCACTGCGCCGGCGGCCGCCAAGGGTGCCGCGCTGGGGGTGTACAACACCACCCAGGCGGTCGGCCTGTTCATCGGCGGTGCGGCGGGGGGCTACATTGCCCAGCATTTCGGGGATAATGCGGTGTTTTCCGCCTGCACCGTCCTCGCCCTGATCTGGCTGGCCGTTGCCGGTACCATGAATTTCCCCCGACGGCGCCCGGCGCCGGCAGGGCAAACTGCTTAGGAGACAGGGACATGGCTTCGGTCAATAAGGTGATACTCGTCGGCAACCTCGGTGCTGATCCTGAAACCCGTTACACCGCCAGCGGCGACGCGGTCTGCAACATCCGCCTGGCGACGACGGAAAGCTGGAAGGACAAGAACAGCGGCGAGAAGCGCGAAATCACCGAATGGCATCGCGTGGTCTTCTACCGCAAGCTGGCCGAAATCGCCGGCCAGTACCTGCGCAAGGGTTCGCAGGTGTACCTCGAAGGCCGGATCAAGACGCGCAAGTGGCAGGACAAGGACGGCCAGGATCGCTACACCACCGAAATCGAATGCACCGAAATGCAGATGCTCGGCTCGCGCCAGGGCATGGGCGCGCCGGCCTCGCAGGGCGGCGGCGGTGGTTACGACGAGCCGACCGATTACTCGCCGGCCCCGCCGAAGAACAAGCCGAAACCCTCCTTCGACGATCTGGGTGACGACATTCCGTTCTGATCCGTCGCGAGGTAGTCAACAATGACCCATGCAGCAACGTTCAAGATCCTTGAGGATATCGCCAGGGATTTGTCGGGCAAGGAAATCACCTTCCCGACCTTCCTCGACATCACCTTCCAGGTGCGCACGGCGCTCAAGGACCCGAACCTGAACGTCGACCAGCTGGCCAAGCTGGTCGGTGCCGAGCCGCTGATGAGCACCAAGATCATCCGCATGGCCAATTCGGTGGCGCTCAACCCGTCCGGGCGCGAGGTTGCCGACGTCAAGAACGGCATCATCCGGGTCGGCATGGAGGCGGTGCGCACGGTCTCCTTTGCCGTGGCCATGGAGCAGTTGCTGCGTTCCAAGCAGATGCAGCCGTTCGAGGTGATCTCCAAGCGCCTGTGGGAACATACCGCCCATGTCGCGGCGCTGGCCCGGGTGCTGGCGCGCAAGATCGCCCGGATCAACGGCGACGAGGCGATGTTCACCGGGCTGGTGCACGACATCGGCGTCTTCTACCTGATGTCGCGCGCCGCCGGCTTCCCCGAGCTGATCGCCGACAAGGCCGAGCTGCATGCGCTGCTGGTCGGCTGGCACGACAACATCGGCCATGCCCTGCTGACCGCGCTGGGCTCGCCCGCGTCGGTGCTGGAGGCGGTGCTGGAGCACGAGAACGACCGCGAGATCAAGGAAATCCGCACCCTGCCGGACGTCCTCTACGTGGCCAACAAGATCGCCAACCGCACCTCGTGCTGGCGCGATCCGGCCTACGATGCCGGAGTCGATACCTCGATGCTCGATACCCTGTTCGACGCCGACACCCTGGCCGCCATCGTCGCCGAGTCGGAAGAGGAAGTCGCCTCGCTGAAGAAGGCGCTCAGCACCTGAGCGCTACAGACGACGGATTTTTTCCAGCAGCGCCGTCGTCGAAGTCTGGTGGATGAACGGGATGGAATGCACCGTCCCGCCCCAGCCGCGCACCTCGGCGCCGCCGACGATGCGCTCCACCGGCCAGTCGCCGCCCTTGACCAGGATTTCCGGACGGCAGTCGAGGACGCGCTGCAGCGGCGTGTCCTCGTCGAACCAGGTGACCAGGCTGACACATTCGAGCGCCGCCATCACCGCCAGCCGGTCGGCCAGCGCATTGACCGGCCGATCATCTCCCTTGCCCAGTCGTTTCACCGAAGCGTCGCTGTTGAGCGCCACCACCATGCTGGTGCCGAGAGCGGCGGCCTGCGCCAGATAAGTGACATGGCCGCGGTGCAGGATGTCGAAGCAGCCGTTGGTGAATACCAGCGGGCGTGACAGGGCGGCGGCGCGGCGGGCCAGGTCGGCCGGGGCGCAGATCTTGTTTTCGAAAGCGGGCGCAGGGTTCATGACGGTGCTGGTTCAGACGGGGGCCGTCATTGTACTGTCCCCGCGCTGCTGGCAGGTGTGCAGCGCCTGCAAGGCCTCGTCCAGGCTGCGCAACAGCGTCACGCCCGGCTCGGCGGCAGCGCGCTGGACGCCGGCGCCGCCGGCCCACAGACCGATGTCGGCGGGGAGCAGGGCGCGCAATTGCTGCAGCAAGGGCGTCACCTGGCGATGCGGAAAGGCGCTGGAAAAGGACAGGGCGACGATTTCGGCCGCGTGCGCCTGGGCGGCGCGGGCGATTTCGGTGAGCGGCATCTGGCTGCCCAGCGGGATGCACTCGGCACCTTCCAGGGCGAACAGCGCCTCGGCCATCAGCAGACCCAGTACATGTTGCTCCTCGGGAACCGTGGTCAGGATGATGCGCGGCTTCGCCTGCCCCCGCGGCAGGGCGGCAATGCTCTGGCGCAGCAGGCGTTTGCTCAGCTCGGTGAACAGGTGTTCCTCGAATACCTGGATGCGGCCAGCCTCCCAGGCCTGACCGACCTGCCAGGATAGCGGGGCAATGGTGTCCTGGACAAAACGCTGCAGGCCCTGGCGGGCGATGCGTTGCTGCATGGCCTGGGTGAAGCCCGCTGCGTCGTGCTGGCGGATCAGGTCGAGCAGGCGCTCCAGTTCCTCGCTGTCGCCGGCCGGCGTTTGCGGCGCCGCGTTGGGCGTGTGGCGCGGCGCCAGTTCGGCCAGCGCCTCGGGTGGCAGCGCGATCAGCTTGCCCGGCCGGTGGCCGCGGTCCATCAGGCGTTTGATCAGGCGCAGGCGATCCACCTGGTCGGCGCTGTACTGACGCTCGCCCCCGTGGTCGCGGTCGGGCAGGGGAAAGCCGTAGCGGCGTTCCCAGACCCGCAGCACGTCTTTGGACAAGCCGGTTTCGCGTTCGACCGCGGCGATGTTGAAGCTGGTGGTATTCATTATTTGTCCTGAACAAAAGTTAGACAAACTGTTGACATTGCGTTCTTTGGTGACTATCTTACGAACAAACGGCAAGTTTGTCTAGGACAAATTGCCAATCTGTTCCACCTAGACCGACTTGGAGAAAACGCATGAATGCCCCGGAAAAAATCTTCCTTCCCGACGTGCAGTCCAGTCCGGATTCCCGCTTGCTCGCCATCCAGAACGTCGGCGTCAAGGGGCTGCGCTACCCGCTGCAGTTCCAGGCCGCCGACGGTACGGTGCAGGCCACCGTGGCCACCATCGAGATGACCGTCGGTCTGTCGGCCGAAGTCAAGGGTACGCACATGTCGCGCTTCGTCGAGCTGCTCGAAGCCCGCCGCGGCGTGGTCAGCCAGGATGGCCTGTTCCGTCTGCTGGAAGAAATGCTGATGCGCCTGGAGGCGCGCAGCGGCCGTATCGTCATGCGCTTTCCCTGGTTCATCAGCAAGACGGCGCCGGTCTCGGGCGTGGATAGCCTGCTCGATTATGACGCCGCCTTCATCGTGGACAAGCAGGAAGGCTGCTACCCGAGCCTGACGGTCGAGATCACCGCGCCGGTGACCAGCCTGTGCCCGTGCTCGAAGAAGATCTCGGACTACGGCGCCCACAACCAGCGCTCGCACATCACCCTGAGTGCCCGCCTGCGTGCCCAGATGGGGCTGGAAGAACTGGTGCGCATGGCCGAGGAGGAAGCCTCCTGCGAAGTTTTCGGCCTGCTCAAGCGGCCGGACGAGAAGTGGGTGACCGAACGCGCCTACGACAACCCGAAGTTCGTCGAGGACCTGGTGCGCGACATCGCCCTGCGCCTGATGAAGGAATCGCGCATCGAGTCGTGGCGCGTGGTTTCCGAGAACTTCGAGTCGATCCACAACCACTCCGCCTACGCGGAACTTTCCGGCAGCAACGCCTGAGGAGAAATCATGGACCGGATCAACCGTCAGCGCATCGCCGTCGTCGGCGCCGGCATCTCGGGCCTGGCCAGCGCCTGGCTGCTGTCGCGCCGCTACGACGTGACCCTGTTCGAGGCCGGCAACTACCTCGGCGGGCATACCAACACCGTCGATGTCACCGTCGATGGCTGCACGCATCCGGTCGATACCGGTTTCCTGGTTTTCAACGAGCGTACCTATCCCAACCTGATCGCCATGTTCGCCTTGCTCGGGGTCGATTCGGTGGCGACCGAGATGTCGTTCGCGGTCAGCCTGCGCAAGCCCGAGCTGGAATGGGCGGGCAGCAACCTGGCCACCGTCTTCGGCCAGAAGCGCAATCTGCTGCGCCCGGCCTTCTGGCGCATGCTCGGCGACATCCTGCGCTTCAACCGCGAAAGCACCGCCTGGCTGCTCACGCATCCCGGCGATTCGCGCAGCCTGGGCGAGTTTCTTGACGCCGGCGGCTATTCGCGCGAATTCGCCGACTGGTACCTGCTGCCGATGGCGGCCGCGATCTGGTCCTGCCCGACCGGGCAGATGCGCGCCATGCCGCTTGGCCCCTTCGTCCGTTTCTGCAACAACCACGGCCTGCTGCAGATTTTCGACCGGCCGGCCTGGCGCACCGTCAGCGGCGGCGCCCGGACCTATGTGCGCAAGCTTGCCGAGCAGCTCGACGACGTCCGTGTCGCCTGCCCGGTCAGCGCCGTCACCCGCGAAGCGGGTGGCCTGCGGGTAACGCATGCGCGCGGCAGCGACCATTACGACCAGGTGGTGATGGCCTGCCACAGCGACCAGTCGCTGGCCATCCTCGGCTACACCGCCAGCGACGCCCAGCGCGAGGTGCTGGCGGCGATCCGCTACCAGCCGAACCGGGCGATCCTGCATACCGATCCGGCACTGCTGCCGCGCCAACGTTCGCTGTGGTCGGCGTGGAACTACTTTGCCGGCGAAGGCGCGCCGGGCGAGCAGCCAGTCGGCGTTTCCTACCTGATCAACAAGCTGCAGCCGCTGCCGTTCTCGACGCCGGTGGTAGTGACCCTCAACCCGGTCAGCGAGCCGGCGCCGGACAAGATTCTGGCCGAGTTCGACTATGCCCACCCGGTGTTCGACGCCGCCGCCATTGCCGCCCAGGAAAGGCTGCCCGAGGTCCAGGGCGAGAACGGCATCTGGCTGGCCGGCGCCTGGGGCAGCTACGGCTTCCACGAGGACGGCCTCAAGTCGGCCTTGCGCGTCGCCAATGCGCTTGGCGTCCAGGCACCCTGGCAGGGCAGCGTCGCCGAACTGCTGGCCGAAACCGAGACGGCCTGAGCTCATCATGCGCGGCACGCCCGAACTCTTCCTTGGCCACGTCATGCACCGGCGCCTGCGACCGGCGGTCAATGCCTTCGTCTATCCGGTGTTCTACCTCCAACTGCCGGTGCGCCGACTGGGCGAGTGCGACTGTGGCATCTTCTCGGTCGACCGCCGCAACATCCTCTCGCTGCGCAGCAAGGACCATGGTCCGCGCGACGGTTCGCCGTTGCTGCCGTGGATCACCGGCGTGTTGCGCGAGCACGGCCTGCCCGACGACGGTGAGATCATGTTGCAGACCTTCCCGCGCGTTTTCGGTTACGTCTTCAACCCGGTCAGCTTCTGGTACTGCCGCGACCGCGCCGGCGCGCTGATCGCCGTCCTCGCCGAAGTGAACAACACCTTCGGCGGTCATCACAGCTACCTGCTGCACGATCACGGCCGCCCGCTGGCCGACGGTGCCGAACTGCAGGCCGCCAAGATCTTCCACGTCTCGCCGTTCTGCGAGGTTGAAGGCGGTTATCGCTTCCGCTTCCGCCTGGAGCGGGAGACCCAGGTGGCCCGCATCGACTACGCCGACGCTGACGGCGACCTGCTGCTCACCTCGATTTCCGGCCGCCCGCAGGGCTGGCGGGCGGGCAGCCTGTTGCGCAACTTCCTGCGCATGCCGCTGCTCACGGCCGGCGTCATCTTCCGCATTCACTGGCAGGCGCTCAAATTGTGGCTGAAGGGCGTGCCCTTCGTCGGCGCCAACCCGGGCAACAAGGGCCCGCTACTTCAGGAGACAAGCAAATGAACGAAACCCTGACCCTGCGCGGCGGCCGCCGGCCGGCCCGCGACACCCGGACCGTCTTCGAGTTGCTCGCCGGCTTGCGCGGCGGCCTGCTCGAAATCCGCCTGGCGGACGGCAGCAATACCCTGTTCGGCGACGGCGACAGCGGCGTCAGCCTGCAGGTGCACGACGAAGCGATGTTCAGCCGGGTGCTTGCCCGCGGCGACATCGGTCTGGCCGAAGCCTACCTCGACGGCATGTGGGACAGTCCCGACCTGAGCGGCGTGCTGGCGCTGCTGGCCGGCAACCGGGAGACGCTGCGCCAGGCCGTGTACGGCTCCTGGGGCGCGCTGCTGCTGGCGCGCCTTCGCCACCTGCTCAACCGCAACAGCCGCAGCGGCAGCCGGCGCAACATCCTCGCCCATTACGACCTGGGCAACGACTTCTACCGCCTGTGGCTGGACCGCACGATGAGCTATTCGGCGGCGATCTATCGCGACGCCGACGACGGTAGCCTGGAAAGTGCCCAGCAGGCCAAGTACCGGCGCATCCTCGACCGCCTGCAGGCGCAACCGGGCCAGCAGATTCTGGAAATCGGCTGCGGCTGGGGTGGCTTCGCCCGCATGGCCTGCGACGACGGGCTGGCGCTCACCGGGCTGACGCTGTCGCCGGCGCAACTCGCGTGGGCGCAGAACCGGGTGCCGGAGGCTGAGCTCCGCCTGCAGGATTACCGCGATCTGAACGAGCGCTTCGATCATGTCGTCTCGATCGAGATGTTCGAAGCGGTCGGCGAGCGCTGGTGGCCGACCTATTTCGCCAAGCTGGCCGGCGCGCTCAAGCCCGGCGGGAAAGCCGTGGTGCAGAGCATCACCATCGCCGACGATTTGTTCGCCGACTACCGCAAGGGGACCGACTTCATCCAGCAGTACATTTTCCCCGGCGGCATGTTGCCCTCGCGCACCGCCTTCCGTGCCGCTGCAGCGCGCCAGGGGCTGGTGGTGCATGACGAATTTGCCTTCGGTCGCGACTACGCGCGCACCCTGGCCGAGTGGCGGCAGGCCTTCGAGGATAACTGGCCGGCCATCCGCCAGCAAGGCTTCGACGAGCGTTTCCGTCGCCTGTGGCGTTTCTACCTGGCCTACTGCGAGGCCGGTTTCCTGGCCGGCAACATCGACGTGGTCCAGTTCGAGCTCGCTCATGCGCCGGCGTAGCCTGCTCCAGGCCGGACTGGCGGCCCTGTGCTGGCCGCTGGTCGCTGGTGCCAGCCCGATGCAGGGGCTGCGTGTGCGCGGTCGCGGCAGCTTCCGCCGCTTCGGCTTTCACGTCTACGACGCCACCCTGTGGACCGGCGAGGTTCCCGACGGCCCGCCGCTGGCCCTGCGCCTCGACTACCGGCGCAAGCTGTCCGGCCAGGCCATCGCCGAGGCCAGCACCAGCGAGATGCGCCGCCTGGTTGACGACGAGTCGCAACTGGCGACCTGGGACCAGGCCATGCGCCGGATTTTCCCCGACGTGCGCGACGGCGACCACCTGCTCGGCGTGTGGCGCGACGACGGCGCCTATTTCTACCAGAACGATGCCCTGATCGGCGCCGTGCGCGACCCCGCCTTCGCCCGTGCCTTCTTCGGCATCTGGCTCGATCCGCGCAGCAGCGCCCCGGCCCTGCGTGCCGCCTTGCTCGGGCAGGGCTGAGATGCGCCCGCTGCCGACCCTGGCCTACGGCCTGCTGGCGCTGCCCCTGGCATTTGCCGCGTTGCCGCTGTACGTCCATGTGCCGGCCTTCTACGCCAATGTCACCGGTCTCGACCTCGGTCTGCTTGGCGCCATCCTGCTGCTCGCCCGCCTGCTCGACGCCGGTATCGATCCCTGGCTGGGCTGGCTGGCCGACCGGGTGTCGCGCCGGCGCATGGTGGCCGTCTCCCTGTTGCCTTTCGCTGTCGGTTTCGTTGCCCTGCTCAACCCGCCGGTGGAACATGCCGCGCCGTGGCTGCTGGCCAGCCTGCTGCTGACCTACGCCGGTTTCTCCGCCGCCACTGTCGCCTATCAGGCCTGGGGCGCGGCGGTCGGCAGCGACGCGCCGGAGCGCACCCGGCTGGTTGCCTCGCGCGAGGCTTTCGGTCTGCTCGGCGTGCTCGTCGCCGCCGCCCTGCCGGCCATGCTGGCAGTCGCGCTCAACGATGGCATTGCCCGCCTGGCCTGGGTGCTGCCGGTGCTGCTGGTGCTCGCCGGCGGCGTCACCCTGATCCGGGTCGGCGAAGGTGACCCCCGGGTGGCGGTCG
>DILW01000052.1:0-29197 GCA_002425245.1 Betaproteobacteria bacterium UBA5582
ATGGCAGCGCTGGCGCCGCCAGCGGCGTGTCGCCGGCCAGGTGGGCGCAGACGGCGAGCAGCGAACTGGCGGCGAGGATGTTGTCCTGGCCGGTCAGCACCGCTTCGCGGGCGCTGTCGTCGGGCAGGATGAAGGTCTTGCCGGCATCGGCGGCGTTGAGCGCCATCGCCAGGGCGCCGCGCACCGGGCGCAACTCGCCGGAGAGCGACAACTCACCGGCAAATTCGTGCGCCGCCAGCTTCCCGGCGGGGATCTGGCCGCTGGCGGCGAGGATGCCGAGCGCGATGGGCAGGTCGAAGCGGCCGGATTCCTTGGGCAGGTCGGCCGGGGCGAGATTGACGGTGATCCGCCGGGCCGGGTATTCGAAACCGGAATTGACGATGGCGGCGCGTACCCGGTCGCGGGCCTCACGGACTTCGGCATCTGGCAGGCCAACCAGGGTCAACCCGGGAAGGCCGTTGGCCAGGTGCACTTCGACGGTGACCGGCGGCGCGTTGAGCCCGTCCAGTCCCCGGCTCAGCGCAACGGCCAGTGCCATCGCGGCTTATTGCTTTCCGTCGCGGGCCTGTTCCAGCGCCTCGACACGCGCTTCCAGCGCCTGCAGGCGCTCGCGGGTGCGGGCCAGGAGCTGTGCCTGGATGTCGAATTCCTCGCGGGTGACCAGGTCGAGTTTGCCGAGCACGCCACTGATCACGGCCTTGGCATTCTTTTCGATGTCCTTGGCTGGCGAATTGGCGAGCAGGGCGCTGATCTTGTTGCCGAGTTCTTCAAGGATTTTGGGGTCAAGCATGATTTTCCTCCGTAGGCGGGGCAGTTTAGCACAGCGGTATTTCCGGCGATTCTCCACTTCGCTCGCGGCTGGTGCGTAACGATCTGTGACTGCACCGTAATGGTGCCCCGAATCGGTGCGGGAGTCGCTCGGAATTCTTCAAGGCAATGAATTAAAAGAGAAAAAACATGCTGGCACAGGTCCTGCATTGCTGTGCTGCACAAAATACTGTTTTCGCTTTTTTATTTTCCTTACAGGAGAGAAACCATGAAGAAATCCTTGCTTGCCCTCGCACTGGCCGGTGCCTTTGCCGCCCCCGGTGCTGTCCAGGTTGCTTCCGCTGCCGATGCCGCCAGCCCGCACACCATCACCGGCAACATGACCCTGGCCACCAGCTACCGTTTCCGCGGCATCGACCAGACCTACGGCAAGCCGACCCTGCAGGGCGGTATCGATTACTCGCACGCCAGCGGTCTCTACCTGGGCAACTGGAACTCGAACGTTTCTTCCGGTGCCGGTTTCCCTGACGGCAACCTGGAAATGGACTTCTACGGCGGCTATCGCACCTCCTTCGGCGATATCGGCCTCGACGTCGGCGCCATCTACTACTACTACCCGGGTTCCGACGGCGGCGTCCTCGACGCCCGTGCCGACAGCGGTCCGGTCAGCAACAAGGAAATCTACGTCGGCGCTTCCTGGAAGTTCCTGTCGGTCAAGTATTCCTACTCGCTCGACGATTACTTCTCCCTGCGCGGCACCGCCAACAACGCTGGCAAGAGCACCTCGGGCACCAGCTACCTCGAAACCAACCTGAGCTACGACCTGGGCAACGGCTGGGGCGTCAATGGCCACCTCGGCCGTCTGTACACCAAGAACATCAAGAACGGCGATTACACCGACTGGAAGATTGGCGTGACCAAGGATGTCAGCGGCTGGCTGGTCGGCCTGTCCTACGTCGACACCAATGCCGACGGCAACTGCAAGAAGGCTTTCCAGCCGTACTGCTTCAGCAGCAGCAACTCGGATGTGGCTGGCGCGCTGGTGACCAACCCCAGCAAGACCAAGGATGCCGGTCGCGGTATCGCCGTCCTGTCGGTCAGCAAGTCCTTCTAAGCAAAAAAATCGATTCCTCCCTGCGTGTGCAGGGAGGAAATCCAGGTTTCAATCAGTTAGGGGAACACTCATGAAATTCGTTACTGCCATCATCAAGCCGTTCAAGCTTGACGAAGTGCGTGAGGCGCTGTCCGCCATCGGCGTGCAGGGCATCACGGTGACCGAGGTCAAGGGTTTCGGGCGTCAGAAAGGGCATACCGAGCTGTATCGTGGTGCCGAATACGTCGTCGATTTCCTGCCCAAGGTCAAGCTCGAAGCTGCGGTCAAGTCCGAGCAGATCGATCAGGTCATCGAGGCCATCGAGAAGTCTGCCAGCACCGGCAAGATCGGTGACGGCAAGATCTTCGTCTTCGATCTCGAACAAGTCGTCCGTATCCGCACCGGTGAAACCGGTGGCGATGCCCTGTAAGGAGCGCTGAAATGAAACACCTACTCTCCGTACTCGCCCTGCTGGGCGCGGTGACCTTCGGGGCACCCGCCTGGGCCCAGGAAACGGCTGCTGCTGCCCCGGCCGTTGTCGAAGCGGTCGCTGCGGTTGCCGAAGTTGCCGTGGCTGCCGCCGAACCCGCTGCCGCACCCGCGCTGGTGCCGAACAAGGGTGACAACGCCTGGATCATGATCTGTGCGGCACTCGTCATCCTGATGTCGATCCCCGGTCTGGCCCTGTTCTACGGTGGCCTGGTGCGCTCCAAGAACATGCTGTCGGTGCTCATGCAGGTATTCACCGTGTTCTCGCTGATCACCGTGCTCTGGGTGGTCTACGGCTACTCGCTGGCCTTCACCGAGGGTAACGCCTTCTTCGGCACGCTCGACAAGTTGTTCCTCAACGGCGTGACGATAGAGTCGGTCGGTGCGACCTTCTCCAAGGGCGTGGTCATCTCCGAGTTGATCTTCGTGATCTTCCAGGGAGCCTTCGCGGCCATCACCTGCGGCCTGATCGTCGGCGCCTTCGCCGAACGTGCCAAGTTCGCGGCGATCCTGGTCTTCATGGTCATCTGGTTCACCTTCTCCTACATCCCGATGGCGCACATGGTCTGGTACTGGGCCGGTCCGGACGCTTACACGGATGCAGCGGCGGCCGAAGCTGCCGGTGCCACCGCTGGCTTCCTGTTCCAGCACGGCGCGCTCGACTTTGCCGGCGGTACCGTGGTCCACATCAACGCCGCCATCGCCGGCCTGGTCGGTGCCTACATGATCGGCAAGCGTACCGGCCTGGGCAGCGTTGCCATGGCCCCGCACTCGCTGACCTTCACCATGATCGGTGCCTCCCTGCTGTGGTTCGGCTGGTTCGGTTTCAACGCCGGCTCGGCGCTCGAAGCCTCCGGCGGTTCCGCCCTGGCGATGGTCAACACCTGGGTTGCCACGGCCTCTGCCGCACTCTCCTGGATGTTCGCCGAGTGGATCTTCAAGGGTAAGCCCTCGATGCTGGGTGCCGCCTCCGGTGCTGTCGCCGGCCTGGTTGCCATCACCCCGGCTGCCGGCTTCGTCGGTGTCATGGGTGCGATCATCCTCGGCCTGCTGGCTGGCGTGATCTGCCTGTGGGGCGTCAATGGCCTGAAGCGCATGCTCGGTGCCGACGACTCGCTCGACGTCTTCGGCGTCCATGGCGTCGGCGGCATCCTCGGTGCCATCCTGACCGGTGTCTTCGCTGACCCGGCGCTGGGCGGCACGGGTGTCTACGACTACGTGGCCAACGCCGTTGCCCCGTACGACATGACCGCCCAGGTGATCGCCCAGACCAAGGGTGTCGTGACCTGCATCATCTGGTCCGGCGTGGTGTCCGTGATTGCCTACAAGCTGGTCGATATCTTCATCGGTCTGCGGGTGCCGGAAGAAGACGAGCGCGAAGGCCTGGACCTCACCTCGCACGGCGAAAGCGCCTACCACCACTAAGAAGTTTCGTAGTCTCTCTCCCTTTGGGCACCTGCGGGTGCCCATTTTTTTCGGCAAACAAAAACCGCCGGTTAGGCGGTTTTGACTGGGCAACTGATTGCGCTTATTTGATCAGTGGCAGCAGGGCGCGGAAGTCGTCGGTGCCGCCTTGTTCCAGCCATTCGAACAGGACCATTTCGGTGCTGACGACGTGGCCGCCGGCATGGCGCAGGCGTTCCAGGGCGAGTTGGCGGTTGGCCGGGGTGCGCGAGGAGGCGGCGTCGGCGACCATGAAGACCTGGAAGCCTGCGGCAAGCAGGCCGAGGGCGGTCTGCAGGACGCAGACATGGGCTTCCGAGCCGGTCAGGATGACTTGCCGGCGGCCGCTCGCGCGCAGCAGGTCGAGTACACCGGGCTCGCTGGCGCAGGAGAAATGGATTTTCTCGAAGATGCGGGCGGCGCTGGCTGCGTCGCGAATGGCGGCGACGCTGTGGCCCAGCCCCTTGACGTAGTGCTCGGAAACGAAGGCGGGGATGCCAAGGTGGCGGGCGCCTTCAAGCAGCTTGACGCTGTTGCGGGTGATTTCGTCGGCTTCGAAGATCGCCGGAGCGAGCTTTTCCTGGATGTCGACGACGAGGAGGAGGGAGTCTTTTCGGGAAATCAGCATTAGCGGAACACTACCGTCTTGTTGCCGTGCACCAGTACACGGTCCTCAAGATGGTAGCGCAGGCCGCGGGCGAGAACTGTCTTCTCGATGTCTTTTCCGTAGCGGACCATGTCTTCCGGCGCGTCCGAATGGTCGATGCGGATCACGTCCTGTTCGATGATCGGGCCGGCGTCGAGTTCGCTGGTCACGTAGTGGCAGGTGGCGCCGATCAGTTTGACGCCGCGCTGGAAAGCCTGGTGATAGGGCTTGGCGCCGACGAAGCTGGGCAGGAAGCTGTGGTGGATGTTGATGATCCTGCCGGACAGCGCGTTGCACAGCTCCGGCGACAGGATTTGCATGTAGCGCGCCAGCACCATGGTGTCGCCGCGAACGTCGTCGAAGATGCGCTGGATTTCGGCGTAGGCGGCGGCCTTGTTGTCGGCATTGACCGGCACCTGGATGAAGGGAATGCCGTGCCACTCGACGAAACCCTTGAAGGTGTCGTGGTTGGAGATGACGCAGGGAATCTCGATGTCCAGTTCCTTCGACTGCCAGCGCGCGAGCAGGTCGTAGAGGCAGTGTTCCTGCTTGGAAACCATGACCACGACGCGTTTCTTCACTGCGCTGTCGCTGATCCGCCAGTCCATCGCCAGCGGCTCGCCGATTTCGCGGCGGAAGCGGTCGCGGAACTCGGCCAGCAGGAAGGGCAGCGAATCGGCCTTGATCTCGATGCGCATGAAATAGCGACCGGTGACATCGTCCGCGTGGAAGCTCGATTCGAGGATCCAGCCGCCGTGTTCGGCGATGAAGCCGGAAACGCGGGCGATGATCCCGACCCGGTCGGGGCAGGAGGCGGAGAGGGTGTAGAACCGGTCGCGGTGCATGGTGGTCAGGCGGCCTTGGCGAAAGCTTTGTCGATTTCGGCGCGCAGCGCGTCGTAGTCGCGTACCACCGGGAACTGCGGGAATTCGCGGATGACGTTTTCCGGCGGGTGGAAGAGGATGCCGCCGTGGGCTTCGCCGAGCATCGCCGTGTCGTTGTACGAATCGCCGGCGGCGACGATGGTGAAGTTCAGTTCCTTGAAGCGCTTGACCGCTTCCTGCTTCTGGTTCGGCATGCGCAGGTGGTAGTTGACCAGCATGCCGCCTGCGTCGGCTTCCAGCGAGTGGCAGAACAGCGTCGGCCAGCCGAGCTGGCGCATCAGCGGATGGGCGAATTCGTAGAAGGTGTCGGACAGGATGATGACCTGGTAATCCTCGCGCAGCTGGTCGAGGAAGGCGCGGGCGCCCTGCATCGGGCCCATTTCGGCGATTACCTTCTGGATGTCCGGCAGGCCGAGCTTCTTCTCGCGCAGGATGTTCAGGCGGTAGGTCATGAGCTTGTCGTAATCGGGTTCGTCGCGCGTCGTGCGCTTGAGTTCCGGAATGCCGGTGCGCTCGGCGAATTCGATCCAGATTTCGGGGACGAGCACCCCTTCGAGGTCAAGACAGACGATTTGCACGGCGAAACTCCCTGAGACGGCGAAAAAGCGCGATTTTACCCGATAGCCATCGGGGATAAGGCATTTTTGCCTAGTCGGCGGTCGGTAAGGCGTCGAGTGCCTCGTGCACTTCCAGCCAGCGCAGTTCGGCTTCGTCGATCTGCTCGCCAAGGGCGGCAGCCTGGCGATGCATTTCCTCGCTTCTGGCGCGGTCGACCGTGGCGTAGAAATCAGGATCGGCGAACTGCGCGTCGAGCGCGGCTTTTTCCGCTTGCCACTTGGCCAGCTTGCGGTCGAGCTGCTCGATTTCCTTGCTCAGCGTGCGCCGCTGGGCGAGCAGGGCCTGCCGGCTGGCCTTGGCGTCGGCGCGTTGCTGCAGGCGCTCGCTCTTTTCGGCAGCAACATCGGGGGCCGCCGTTTTCTCGGCGTTGCGCTGCGCCGCCAGCCAGGCGGCGTAGTCGTCGAGGTCGCCGTCGAAGGGCGTCGCCCGGCCGTTGTCGACGAGCAGCAGTTCGTCGGCGCAGGTGCGCAGCAGGTGGCGGTCGTGCGAGACGACGACCATGCCGCCTTCGAATTCCTGCATGGCGAAGGTCAGCGCTTCGCGCATTTCCAGGTCGAGGTGGTTGGTCGGCTCATCCAGAAGCAGCAGGTTGGGCCTGGTGCGGATCAGCAGGGCCAGCGCCAGGCGCGATTTTTCGCCGCCGGAGAAGGGTTCGATGGCGCGCGTCGCCATCTCGCCGCGGAAGTCGAAACCGCCCAGGTAATCGCGCAGTTCCTGTTCCGGCGTCAGCGGCTCGAGGCGTTGCAGGTGCTGCAGCGGCGACTCGTCGGGGCGCAGTTGTTCGAGCTGGTGCTGGGCGAAATAGCCGATGTTGAGCGCCTTGGCTTCCTTGCGCTCGCCGCCTTGTTGCGCGACGGCACCGGCTAGCAGCTTGATCAGCGTCGACTTGCCGGCGCCGTTGCGGCCGAGCAGGCCGATGCGGCAGCCCGGGCGCAGCGTCAGCGTGATGTTGTCGAGAATCTTGCGGTCGACGTAGCCGGCGCCGGCATTTTCGATGACCAGCAGGGGATCGGGCAGGCTTTCCGGCTCGCGGAAGCTGAAATGGAAGGGCGAGTCGACGTGCGCGGCGGCGACGATTTCCATGCGTTCGAGCATCTTGACCCGGCTCTGCGCCTGGCGTGCCTTGGTCGCCTTGGCCTTGAAGCGCTCGACGAAGCGGGTCAGCTTGGCGATCTCGCGCTGCTGCGCGGCGAAAGCCGATTGCTGGGCGGCCAGGCGGGCGGCCTTGGCGCGTTCGTAGTCGGAGTAGCCGCCCGTGGTCAGCGTCAGCTTCTGCTGGTCGATGGCGATGATCTGGCCGACCACGGCGTCGAGGAAGTCGCGGTCGTGCGAGATCAACAGCAGCGTTGCCGGCGTTGTCTTCAGCCACTGTTCGAGCCAGAGCACAGCGTCGAGGTCGAGGTGATTGGTCGGCTCGTCGAGCAGCAGGAGGTCGGCGCGGCAGGAGAGGGCGCGGGCGAGGTTGAGGCGGACTCGCCAGCCGCCGGAGAAATCGGCGACCGGCCGGGCGAAGTCGGCGTCGGTGAAACCGAGTCCGTGCAGTACCTCGGCGGCGCGCGCCTTGGCCGAATAGCCGTCGATGTCGGCGTAGCGGGTGTGCAGGTGGCCGATGGCCTCGCCGTCGCCGCGCGCCTCGGCCTCGGCCAGTTCGCGTTCGACCCGGCGCAGTTCGAGGTCGCCGTCGAGCACGAAATCGAGCGCAGCGTCGGGTAGAGCCGGGGTTTCCTGGGTGACGCGGGCGATCTGCCAGCTGGCCGGAATCTCGCAGTCGCCGGCTTCGGCGTGCAGTTCGCCGGCAAGCAGGGCGAACAGGCTGGATTTGCCGCAGCCGTTGGCGCCGACCACGCCGACTTTCCAGCCGGGGTGGATCTGCAGGTTGGCGTCGACCACCAGTGGGCGGGCGGCGCGGGCGAAGGTGAGTTGGCGCAGGGCGATCATCAGGGGGCGGATTATAGCGGCGGGCTGCTAGAATCCCGAACAGAATCAATCGCCAATCCGGCCGCGTGGCCGGTTTTTTGCCGTCGGAAAAATGCAAACTTGTACGCCCCTCTTGCTGGCCGGATTGCTGCTGGCCTTTTCCTGTGCCGGTGCGCAGGCCGATGAGGCCGACTGGCAGGCGCGCCTGGCGCGTGCCGAGGCCATGAAGTCGGCTGCCGATGCCAGCCAGAAGGCGGCCGACGAGGAATTTGCCCGGCGCAATCTCGCCTGCCAGGAAAAGTTCCTGGTCAATTCCTGCGTCAACGAGGCGCGCGAGCAGCACATTGCCGTAACCCGTGCCAGCCGTCAGCAGCGGGTCGAGGCCAGCACCATCGAGCGCGAAGTCAGGCGCGAACAGTCGGCGGCTCGTGCCGCCAGCTTGGCCGAGGAAGAACGTCAACGCGCCGCCAGTTTGCCCGAGCGCGAACGGGCGGTGGCGGCCGAGCGCGAGCAGGCCGAGCGCGACCGCCAGCAAGCGCTGGCCGACAAGCAGGAAAAGGCCGAGGCGCGGGCGCTCAAACGGGCGCAGCAGGCGGAGGCGCATCAGCGCAAGGTCGCCGAACACGAAGCCCGGGTCGCCGAACGCAAGGCCCGCGCGGAACGTCGGGCGGCCGGGGAGTAAGCAGCTTAGAGCTGTTCCTTGAGCAGGCGCCGGATCAGCTTGGCGATCGGCGTCGGCACCCCGGCCGTCGCCGCCTGTGCCAGTGGCACCCATTCCCGACCGCTTTCGCCGAGCATGGGTGGCGCGGCAACCCGGCACAGCACCGGCCGCAGGGTGAGGCGGAAGTGGGTGAAGGCGTGTTTCAGTTCCTCCAGCTCGCGCAGCTCGGTCGCCTGCAGGCAGCGGGCGGCCAGGATGTCGGCCGGATCGCCCTCGGGCGGCACCAGCAGACCACCCCACAGGCCGCTGGGCGGGCGCCGTTCGAGCAGCAGCCGGGTGCCGTCGGTGATCAGCGCGAAGCTCGACGTGCGTTCGGGTACGGGCGGGCGCGGGCGTGCTTCGGGCAGGCTTTTCTGGCGTCCCTCGCGGCGGGCCACGCAAGTGTCGGCAAAGGGGCAGGCGGGGCAGTGCGGGCTGCCGCGGGTGCACAAGGTGGCGCCGAGATCCATCAGGCCTTGCGTATAGGCTTCCATGTCCTGTTCTGGAAGCAGCGTTTCGGCGAGTTGCCAGAGCTTGCGTTCGACGGCCGTCGAACCGGGAAAGCCGCCGATGCCGAAGACCCGGCAGAGAACGCGTTTGACGTTGCCGTCGAGGATCGCAGCCCGCTCGCCAAAGCTGAAGGCGGCGATGGCGGCGGCAGTTGAGCGGCCGATGCCGGGGAGCTCGGCCAGTTCGGCGGCGCTGCCGGGGAAGTTGCCGCCATGCGTGCTGACAATCTGCTGCGCGCAGCGGTGCAGGTTGCGCGCCCGGGCGTAGTAGCCGAGCCCGGCCCAGTGTTCGATGACGCTTTCGATGGGCGCCGCCGCCAGGGTCGCGACATCGGGGAAACTGGCGAGAAAACGCTGGTAGTAGGGGATGACCGTCGCCACCTGGGTTTGCTGCAGCATGATCTCGGACAGCCAGACCCGGTAGGGGTCGCGACTGCCCTGCCAGGGCAGGTCATGGCGGCCGGCGGTCTTTTGCCAGGCGATCAGGCGCTGGGCAAAGCTTTGTTCTTTCGGCAAATTTCGTCTCGACGCGGAAAGCGGGAGCCGGGATAATACGGCGTTTTTCCCGCCGTGAATGCCATGAACCAGCCGCAAACCGATACCCGCGCCCTGCGCAATGCCCTGGGCCGCTTTGCCACCGGCATCGCCATCGTCACGGCGATCGACCCGGACGGCCATCCGATCGGGCTGACGGTGAATTCCTTTTCCGCCGTTTCGCTGCAGCCGGCGCTGGTGCTGTGGTGCCTCGACAACGGCTCGCACAACCTGGAAGCCTTCCGCAAGGCCAGCCATCACGCGATCAACATCCTCTCCGCGACGCAGCAGGACCTGTCCAACCGCTTCGCCACCTGGCCCACCGACCGTTTCGTCGGCCTGCACTGGCAGGCGGGCGCCGGCGGTGCGCCGGTGTTCCCGGATTGTTGCGCCAGCTTCGAAGTTGCCAACGAAACCGCCCACGCGGGCGGCGACCATACGATTTTCGTCGGTCGGGTCGAGAACTACAGCGAAGCTGCCGAGCTTGCTCCGCTGCTGTTTCACGCCGGCCAGTACCGCAAGCTGGCCGAATCCTGAGGGATCAGTCCGCCTGGGCCTCCGCAGCCTTTTCCGGACGCCAGCTCAACAGCCAGTAGGTCACCCCCAGGGCCATGACTATGGCGGCGATGCCGTACAGGTAATGCGCTTCGATCAGGTTGATGTCGAGGACGATCACCTTGCGGGCGATTGCCATCAATGCCGTGGCGATCACCAGTTTGACGTGAATCACGTCGTCGCGCAGGTACAGGGTGATGTTGGCAAAGATCTCGATCGCGATCAGGACGGCGAGGAAAGCTGCGAAAACCTGAAAGATGTCCGTCATGTCCAGCAGGAACATGGGCGGACTCTTCAGTTTCTCGTAAAGAACCAGCAGGACGTCGGCGACGCTCCAGAAGATGACCAAGGTCATCAGCACAGCCAGGAAGCGGATGGCCAGGCGGATCATCCGATGCAGGGCAGCGATCAGCTTGTCGTCTACGTTCTCGTCAAGGTGATTGTGATCGCGGTCCATGACCTTCCTCCCCCTGGTTGTATCAGTGTGCCTGGCGGTTGGCTGACGGATGTCGATCCGTACGGCGCCGGCTGGGTTTTTCCGCCGACTGGGCAAGGCTGCCCACGCCATCGTCGTTGGTCCATTGCAGCAAGGCTTCGCGGATCAGGCGGGCTTCACCGGCGCTCAGTTCGTCGTTGGCCACGGCCACCCGCATCATCGCGCGGAGCAGGCTCTGCTGCAGGAAGGGGAAAGTGACCTCGCCGAGAATCCTGGAGAGTTCGCCAGCAGTCAGGCGCTGATCCAGGGTTCGTGTCATCGAGCCACCGAGTTCGAGATCCTCGTAAAACTCGCGGATCACCGCATCAATCAGGGTGTTGTCGATGCCGAGTGCCTGCAGGCTGGAGTCCTGTTCGATCAAGCGATATTCGGTTTCGTCGGCAACGCCGTCGATCAGCATGCCAAGGGCAAGGATACGGGCAACTGCCTTGGGGCTGTTGGTCGGGTAGGGGCGCATCAGGGACTCCTCTCATCGTGGTTGCGAAAAGTTCATGGGCAATGGCAATTTGCATCCCTGTCCATGACATTCGAAAGCTTTGTCCTCGCCCTTCTGGCAAAGGTTCCCGCCAGAGCCCATCTGATACTCAGCAGTTCACCACTGTTACAGATTGCTACCAAAGCAATCGATTCCCTGGCAACTTTCTGGTGCTCTGCAAGTCTGAGCCGCAAGTAGCAACCCACCAACGAGGAGATCAAAAATGCCATACAGAGCAGTCATCAATGTTGTTGAAAACCGCCCCTTCCTGGTATGCACTCCGGAAGACGAAGTTGGTTCGATCGCGGCGCACATGAAGACCTACGAGCAAGGTGCTGTGTTGGTCGTCACCCCAACGGGCGAACTGGTCGGTATCTGTACCGAGCGTGATCTTTGTTACAAGGTGCTGGCCGATGCGCTGCCGCCGAGTACGCCGGTCAGCGCGGTGATGACCTCCGATCCCCAGGCTGTACCGCCTGACATGTTGTTCGGCAATGTCCTGCACCTGATGTTCGAGGGTGGTTTCCGGCACATGCCGGTGGTGGATGAAATGGGCCGCCCCCTCGGGCTGGTCTCTTCGCGCGACGCTCTCGGGCTCGAAATATTCAGGTTCGCCGACGAACTGAAGCGCCGCGAGCAATTGTCTGAAGTCCTCTGACTACCCCAAGTGTCTTTGCTTGCAGTGCTCCTGCAGCCCGGTCCGGGCTGCAGGTCAGCCGCCCAAGATTGAATTGCCCGCCTTCTCGGCATAGAATGCCCACCGCTGCTGCCCGAGCGGGCGTCGTATAATGGTAATACCCTAGCTTCCCAAGCGTGCGACACGAGTCGTATGGAGTGTGCGTTCCCTCCTGTCAGGCGCTTTATCCTGACAAAATACGCAACATTCACCACTGCTTGCAGTGGCCTGCAATACCTCGCAAAGGGGATTTGCGGAGACGGCGAAGGCCGTATAAGTAATTGTTCTGCGGAACAATCGGGTTTGAGTGGTTGTGGCTGTATTCAACCTCCCAAATCGATACTGACAGGACCGAGGTTTCAGCACCTCGTAGCCTAGGAGCAGTGCGTCACCGGCAACGGTGGGGTGCTAAGCGCTCTGACCATGTAGCCACCTCAAGGGGTACGTCATGCCCCGCGAGGGGTCTGGCGTGATTTCGGTAGTTGCATCCGAATGAGGCGCTAGGCTGGGTTGGATGGTCAACGTAAGTGAATCGCTGTTAAACACCGTAAAGCAAGAATGAGCCAAAGCAACTTGTAGCATCGGGCTCTGCCAAAAGGCATGTGATCGGATGTCTGTCTGCTTGGTGCAGGCACGCTGACGTAGCATCACCGGTGAAAAGGCGGGACCGTCCCAACTCTGTTACTTGTACGGAACGTGGTAAGCCTGAATAGGCGTTCTTTAAAAACTAGGCAATCCATAACACCCCGGCCAATCGTGAGACTGGTCGGGAACGTTATCGCTTACGTGTCTGAGAACAAGGTGCCCCGCAAGGGTCACTTCACCTATGCAGGTAGGGGATGATGGAAAAAGCGAATGCCTCTCTGTAATGGAGGGGATAGGGGATGAAACGATTGCCCTGACGCGAAAGCGTGCTGACTTCCATCTGGTGACTCTTCGTGAGAAGGGTCTGTGTAATCGCAAACCCGAGGGGGTTGATGCTAGAATCCCCGCCTCGGGGACGATTGCGTCTTCCTCCGAAGGTTCAGAGCGGGTGTAGTTTAATGGTAGAACTTCTGGTTCCCAACCAGATAACGAGGGTTCGATTCCCTTCACCCGCTCCATACAACCGGAGGTTGATATGGACGCAAAGCAATTCAATTGCGATGTCGCCTCTACGGCTTGGCAGTCTTGGCACGAGATTCAATGGGTCAAGGCTTATCAAGTTGTCGCGAGGTTACAGACACGTATTGCGAAGGCAGCAAAAGCAGGGGAATGGCGGAAGGTTCGCGCCCTGCAGAGACTCCTGACCAAATCCAGCGGCGCGAAAGCGCTGGCAGTTCGGCGGGTCACGGAAAATCAAGGCCGGAAAACTCCAGGTGTGGATCAACAAACCTGGGATACGCCGGAGGCGAAGTGGAAAGCGGTCGTTGATCTTGGCAACAAGAGATACAAGCCGTTACCGCTGCGTCGCATCTACATCCCGAAAGCAAATGGTGACAAACGCCCTCTGGGCATACCCACCATGCGCGACCGGGCGATGCAAGCGCTGCATTTACTGGCGCTGGAGCCTGTCGCTGAAACAACTGGCGATCATCATTCCTACGGATTCCGACGTGAGCGCTCGACGGCAGATGCCATCGAACAAGTGCGAAACGTGCTGGGCCGGAAAGCCTCCCCGAAATGGGTGCTGGAAGGTGACATCAAAGGCTGTTTTGACAATATCAGTCACGACTGGCTGATTGCCAACGTCTGCATGGACAAGGGCATTCTTCGGAAGTGGTTGAAAGCTGGCTTCATCGAAACGGGAAGGCTTTTCCCAACGCAAGCAGGCACGCCACAGGGAGGCATCATTTCCCCGGTTTTGGCGAACTTGGCGCTGGACGGCCTGCAACACGAACTAACCACACTGTTCAGAACGGTGCGGGAGGAGCGTGCGGCAAAGGTCAATCTGGTGCGCTACGCGGACGACTTCATCATTACGGGTAGCTCGAAAGAGTATCTGGAAGAGAAGGTCAAACCCCTGGTGGAGAAATTCCTAGCCACTCGGGGCCTCATCCTCTCGGAGAAGAAAACCAAAATCACGCATGTGACAGAGGGGTTCGACTTCTTGGGGTGGAATGTCAGGATGTTCAATCGGATGCTGCTCACCCAGCCGTCGAAAAAGAACATCAAGGCGTTTCTGGGGAAAATCCGCGGCCTGTTGCGGGAAAGAAAGTCTGCCAGACAGATCGAAGTGATCGAAAAGCTGACTCCGGTAATCAGGGGGTGGGCCAACTATCATCGAAGTCAGATGGCATCCTGGACGTTTGCAAAATGCGACCATCAAATCTGGCAAGCATTGTGGCGCTGGGCGTGCCGCCGTCACCCGAACAAGGGAAAGCGGTGGATCAAACAGCGTTACTTCAAATGCCTCAAGGGGCGTGACTGGCGATTTGCGGATCAGGACAAGTTACTACCGGTCTTGGCTGGGTACCTGAAAAGGCCCCACATCAAGATCATGGGGGAAGCGAATCCGTACGATCCAGCGTACGACAGCTACTTTTCCAAACGGCTTGCAAAGCGGATGGACAAAACGCTGGAAGGACGTCGCAAGCTTCGCTGGTTGTGGTGGTGGCAGGAAGGTGAATGCCCCATCTGCAATCAAAAGATCACGAGAGAAACTGGGTGGCATCTTCACCACATAATCAAACGATCTCAGCGAGGTTCGGACAAGCTGACCAATCTGGTCCTGCTGCATCCGAATTGCCACATGCAACACCACGTCTTGGAGAAAACCGGAGTTGTTGCCGGTACCTCGATGTTCAAATAGGGGTGCTTATGGGTTGCTTGAGCCGTATGCGGGGAAACTTGCACGTACGGTTCTTAGGGGAGGGGGTGGCCGCGAGGCCACCTCCTTACCCGCCTAGAGCCGTGGGTTCGATTCCCATCGCCCGCTCCACCCCATCCCTGGCGAAATTGCCGATGCCGGTCGTTAGGGGGAAACCCCTAGCAATGCCCGAAGTCGTGCGGATACAAGGGCGCTTGGCCAGGCAATATGATGAGCTTACTTCGATCCAACGCTTGGATCGATCCCGCAATCAATAGGGGTGACTCATCATGGCGAGCCTGTTCTTCACGCAAAATCAATTGAACAACATCATGGAACAGGGCATGGTCCGCCAGTGTGCATGCCCGACCCTGCTCACGCGCCTGCTTTCGGACGCGCGTTTCCTGAACGAGTACCAGAGGACCTGTCTCGAAAACAGCCCGACTGACCGCAGAGTCCATCGCACCATCGAACGGGTTACTGAAACAGTGGCCGGCATACTCGAGAGCGCCCTCGTCGAGGTCATGGCGCTTGAAGGTTGGGAGGCGGACGATTCTGGTGAATTCAAGATGCCTGAGGAATTGGTCGAGCTACAGCTGCAGGCGATCAACTGCCCGGTCCAGCCGAGAGCCTGATTCTTCTGTTCTTCAGCGGCTTTGCGAACTTCGCGCCAAACCGCCGTTATTCGCGGCCTGCTCCAGCTCGGTGATGAAAGCCTGGGCCGCCAGCGACAACACCTTGTTCTTCAGATGCACGATGGACCACGGTTGCTGGATCGGGAAATGCTCGACGTCGAGGATGCAGATGCCGTCGTCCGCAGGGTTGGCGGCAAATGAGTGGCGGGACAGGATGGACAGGCCAAGGCCACTGGCGACCAGGTCGCGGATGGCTTCGTTGCTGGCGACGGTAAGGCGGACCTGCAGCGAACGGTCGAGTTTCTGCAGGTGGCGATCGATCGCAGCGCGTGAGCCGGAGCCGGGTTCGCGCAGCAGGAAGGACTCCCCGCTCAATTCCTCCAGCGTGCAGGATCGTCCTGCCGAAGGATGGCTGAGGGGGGCGATGACGACCAGCGGATTGTCGAGGAAGGGACGAACGACGATGTCGAGGTCGTTCGGTGGCAGGGACATGATGTAGATGTCGTCCTCGTTGCCGCGCATGCGGGCGAGGACCCCGGCGCGGTTGGTGATTTCCAGTTGCACATCGATGTGGGGATGACGGCGGCAGAAGGCGCCGAGCATGCGCGGCAGGAAGTATTTTGCGGTGGTCACCAGTGCCACCCGCAAACGACCGCTGTGCATGCCCCAGAGGGCGCCAATGGCCGAATCGAAGCGCGCCCATTCATCGTCCAGGGCACGCACGGTGGATTGCAGCTCCTCGCCAGCGGCAGTCAGCCGAACATCACGGCCGATTTGCTCGAACAGCGGCAGGCCGATGCTCGCGCTCAACTGCTTGATCTGGATGGAAACCGCCGGCTGGGTGAGGTGCAGGGTTTCCGCCGCCCGCGAGAAGCTGCCCAGGCGGGCAACCGTGGCGAAAGTTTCAAGCTGGCGCTGGGTGATCTGGCGGCGATTCATATAAGTAAAAGCAAATGAATTTTCTACAAAGTTTAATTGGATTTAATTGGTAACAGAAGAGATATTCACGCCGTCGCGGAATGTTCCGCCTGCCGGACTGCTTCTTCATGCCCTTTGAACCTGTCATCCTCTTTTTCCTGCTCGGTGCCCTGGCTGGTCTGATCCGTTCCGATCTACGCATCCCTGCCGTCCTTTACGAGTCCTTGAGCATCTTCCTGTTGCTGGCAATCGGTCTCAAGGGGGGCGTCGAACTAGCCCGCTATCCGCTGGGCGATCTGCTGTTTGCCGCGCTCTGCGTGGTCTTGGCGGGCGCCCTGATTCCGCTGATTGCCTTCCCGGTGTTGTTGCGTGCCGGCAAGCTGGCGCGCGCCGATGCGGCCTCGATTGCTGCCCACTATGGTTCGGTGAGTGTCGTCACCTTTGCCGTCGGCAGTACCTTCCTGGCCGGGCAGGGTGTCGAGGCCGAGGGCTACCTTACGGTTTTCCTGGTTCTGCTCGAATTCCCGGCGCTGATGATCGGTATCTGGCTGGCCCGCCGGGGTGAGGGTGGCGGTGACTGGGGCAAGGTGTTGCACGAGGTTTTTGCCGGCAAGAGCATCGTTCTACTGCTGGGTGGCCTGGTGATCGGCTGGGTCGCCGGCGGCGAGGGGCTGAAGCCACTCGACAAGCTGTTCTTCGACCTGTTCAAGGGCATGCTGGCAATCTTCCTGCTCGAAATGGGGCTGGTGGCCGCCAGCCGGATCGGCGACCTGCGCCGGGCAGGCTGGTTTCTGGCGGGTTTCGCCATCATCATGCCGCTGGTTTCGGCCAGCATCGGCATCACCACCGGTTTGCTGCTCGGACTGTCGATCGGTGGCACGACCTTGCTGGCGACGCTTTACGCCAGTGCCTCCTACATCGCGGCGCCGGCGGCGATGCGTATTGCCGTGCCGGAAGCCAATCCCGGTCTGTCGATCGGCGCCGCGCTCGGCATTACCTTCCCGTTCAACCTGCTGGTCGGCATTCCGGCCTATCATTGGCTGGCTACCACACTGCATGGAGTTTTCGCATGAACCGCCCGCTGCAAACCCGCAAGCTGCTGACCATCGTCTGTGAGGCCGCACTGGAAAAGCGTCTGGAAACCGAGTTGCCGCAGTTCGGTGCGCACGGCTACACGATTTCCGATGCCCGCGGCAGCGGCGCCCATGGTCGTCGCGATGCAGCCTGGCCGGCCAGTGCCAATATCCGCGTCGAGGTACTGTGCGACGAGGCGGTCGCGGAGGCGGTGATTCGCCATCTGGAAGCACGTTACTTCACTACCTACCAGTTGGTGGTCTTCCTGTCGGATGTGCAGGTGTTGCGCGCGGAGAAGTTCTAGTCGAGCAACTTGCGCTGGTCGAGGAATTTTTCGAGGATTTCCAGGCGTGCGAGCGGGTCGTCCAGTTCGAGCAGTTTTTGCTTGGCCAGGTTCTGTACGGGAAGTACCTCGGTCAGGCGGTAGCCAACCCAGGCCGCGTCGTCGTAGCGGTGCGGTTCAGGCATGCGCGCCGGGCCAAGGTCGTTGACCACGCGCTGGAGCAGTGGCAACAGGCGTTCCCGGTTCTGCGGCAGCCCGACCGTCGGCTCGGTGAGCAATTCAACGGTGGCCATGAGCAGCCGGTTGGCGCCGACTTCGTGATCGAGGATGCGGAAACGACGGCTACCGACGGCGTCGATCATCAGAATGCCGAGTTGCTCCATCTCCCAGTTGGCGATGCTGGCCAGGGTGCCGATCGGGTGCGGCACGGCAGCCTCGCCGACTTCGCTGCCAGCATCGATGAGGCAGATGCCGAAGGGACTGTCCTCCTTGAGGCAGACGGCAGCCATGTCCAGGTAACGTTGTTCGAATATCTTCAGCGGCTGGATGCCGCCGGGGAAGAGCACGGTATTGAGTGGAAACAGCGGGATGTGCAGGGTTTCGACCGCGTTGCCGCCTGGCGAGCGGATGAAGTCGAACCAGCCCATCAGGCTTCCTCGCCCCAGCGCCGCATCAGGTTGTGATTCACGCCGATCTGGTCGAGCACGCGCGCGACCACGAAATCGACAATGTCCTGAACGCTTTGCGGGTGGTGGTAAAAGCCCGGGCTGGGCGGCAGGATGACGGCACCGGCGCGGGCCAGACGCAGCATGTTTTCCAGGTGGATGAGCGAAAACGGCGTTTCACGCGGAACCAGGACCAGTTTGCGGCCTTCCTTGAGCACGACGTCGGCGGCGCGCTCGATCAGATTGTCGGACAGGCCCTGGGCGATACCGGCCAGGGTGCCCATCGAACAGGGGCAGACCACCATCGCAGTCGGCGGGTTGGAGCCGGAGGCGACCGGTGCAAACCACTCCTCGCGCCCGTAGACCTGCAGATTGTCCGGGCGAGCGGTGGGGAAGCGATCGAGCAGGAGCTTACGGGCCTCCGCCGGCCGTGAGGGAAGGTCGAAATCCATTTCCTGACGGGCGACGATCTGCGCTGCCTGCGAGTACAGCAACTGCACGCGGCAATCGGCGGCCAGCAGGCATTCGAGCAGGCGCAGGCCGTAAGGCATGCCGGAAGCGCCAGTGAGGGCGAGGCAGACGGTTGGGCTCATCGAGATGGATCCGTGGCGGGCGAGTCAGCCAGCAGTTTAGCCGCGATCAGCCCGTTGATGGTGCCGAACACCAGCGCCGCACCGGCAAATACCGGGGTCAGCAGGAAAACCCCGTCGTGCGGGATCAACCACAGACGGGCGAGCAGCAACTGCCCACCGATGTGGGCGAAGGCAGCGAAGATGGACAGGCTGACCGGGCCGAACCAGCGCCCCGGCAGATGGCGAGCCAGGCCCAGGGTGAGCAGGCTGAGTGTGGTGCCGGTCAGCGAGAGGAAGAAACCGGGGGCCAGAAAATAGCCAAGCAGCAGGCTGCCGGCGAGCACGCGCAGGACGCTGACCCAGACGGCTGTTCCCCAGCCGTAGCGCAGCAGGACGACCAGGGTGACGATGTTGGCCAGGCCGGGCTTGACGCCGGGCAGGGGCGAGGGGATGGCCGCATCGACCAGCGACAGTCCGACCGCAGCCGTCGCCAGCCAGGCGACGCGCCGGTCCTCGGCGGTAACCCTGAGTTCAGTAACTGATCGAGTCATAGACACGGGTACGTCCGGTGATCTGCAGGCTGACTCGGTTCGGGGCGCAAATGGCAATCTCGCCGGGACGTATCAGCCAGCCTTGTTTGACGCAATACTGGCGCGGTCCCGGGTCGGAAACGACGCGGGCGCGGCCGGGCTCTACCGCAATCAGGGTGGTGCCGAGCGGTCCTGGAACTTCAATCTGCTTTCTGGCCTTGAGGTCGATCTCAGCGAACACCCGGCCCTCCTGGCGGACGATGGCCCGGTCGGCCATGCCGCCCTGCCAGAAGATCGGAATGCTGAGGCCGACCAGCGCCGCCGAGATGAGCATGGTCAGCCAGTCGCCCGGCCGCAGCAGGGCCAGCCAGCGCATCAGCCGGCCAGCGTGCGGTGCCGGACCAGTACGCGCGCCTGTCCGGCAAATTGCCGGGCCAGCGTCTCGGCCAGGTAGACCGAACGGTGCTGACCACCGGTGCAGCCGATGGCTACGGTCAGATAGTTGCGGTTGTCGCGCACGTAGCACGGCAACCAGTTGGCGACGAAGCGACTGATGTCCTCGCGCATGCGCAAGACTTCCGGCTCGCCTTCAAGAAAGTCGATCACCGCTTGATCACGCCCGGTCTGCGGACGCAGGGCCGGGTCGTAATGCGGATTGGGCAGGCAGCGGACATCGAAAACCAGATCGGCGTCGAGCGGCAGGCCGTGCTTGAAACCGAAGGATTCGAACATCAGCGTCAGTCCCTGGCCGGGTTGGGCGTCAATGAACTGCCGTACCCACTCGCGCAGGGCGTTGGCCTTGAGGTCGCTGGTGTCGATGCGATGGCCGAGGTTGGAAATCGGTGCCAGCATCTCCTTTTCCAGGCGAATGGCTTCGGCCAGACTGCGGTTTTCGTTGCCCAGCGGGTGGCGGCGCCGGGATTCGGAGTAACGCTTGAGCAGGGTTTCCTCACTGGCGTGGAGGAACAGGAAGTTGTAGCGAATACCGGCTTCATTCAGGCGCGCGAGCTTTTCCGGCAACAACTCGATACCGCCGCCAGAACGGGCGTCGATGGCCACTGCCACCTTGCGCACCTTTTCTTCCTTGAGCATGTTGGCGAGCACGGTGAGCATTACCACCGGCAGGTTGTCCACACAGTAGTAACCGGCGTCTTCGAGCAGGTTGAGAGCGACTGACTTGCCCGAACCGGACATGCCACTGATAAGTATGAGTTCCATGGTGGCACAGGATAATGAAGGGGTTAATCGGCCGCAAGCCGCGGCATAATACGGGAAAAAGGAGACAGGCATGACCACCCCGACCATTCCCCTTCCCGAGTTGCCCTTCCTGGCGGAACTGACTGCCCTGCGCCGGGACATTCATGCGCATCCGGAACTGGCGTTCGACGAATATCGAACCTCCGACATCGTTGCCCGCGAACTCGAACGCTACGGGCTGGAAGTCCATCGTGGCCTTGCCCGTACCGGCGTGGTCGGCTTGCTCAAGTCCGGCACGTCGACGCGGATGATCGGCCTGCGTGCCGACATGGACGCGCTGCCACTGGCCGAGTTGAACGAGTTTCCGCACCACTCACGGCACCAAGGCAAGATGCACGCGTGTGGTCACGATGGGCACACCGCCATCCTTCTGGGCGCGGCGCGTTACCTGGCCGCGAATCCGGATTTCGATGGTCAGGTGGCTTTCATCTTCCAGCCCGCCGAGGAATCCGAGGGTGGCGCCGCGGTGATGATCGAAGATGGCCTGTTCGAGCGTTTTCCTGTCGAATCGGTGTTCGGCCTGCACAACTGGCCGGGAATTCCTGTCGGCGAGATGATGGTGATGCCGGGTCCGGTCATGGCGGGCACCTGCGGCTTCGAGGTTCATGTGCGCGGCCACGGCTGCCATGCGGCGATGCCGCACCAGGGTATAGACGCCATCGTCACTGCCTCGCAACTGGTGCAAGCGTTACAGACGGTGGTCAGCCGCACGCTGCATCCTTGCGATGCGGCAGTGGTCAGCGTCACCCAGTTCCATGCCGGCGAGGCCTGGAACATCATTCCCGAAGAAGTGGTGATGCGTGGCACCATCCGCAGCTTCAAGCCGGAAGTGCAGGATGCGGTCGAGCGCAGCATCGAACGTCTGTGCAGTGGCATTGCTTCGGCCAATGGTGCGCAGATCAGCGTCCGTTTCGAGCGTCGTTATCCACCGACGGTGAACAGTCCGGCCGAAGCTCGCTTCTGCCAGCTGGTGGCGACCGAGGTGTTCGGTGAGGAGAAGGTGCTGCGGGACATCCTGCCGTCGATGGGGGCGGAGGATTTTGCCTACATGCTCAAGGAAAAGCCGGGTTGCTACGTGTGGCTGGGCAATGGTCCCGGTACCGGCGGCTGCACGCTGCACAACCCGCACTACGACTTCAACGACGAGTTGCTGCGACTGGGTGTCGGCTACTGGGCGCACCTGGTCCGGTGCGCCCTGCCCAAGGCCTGAGCGTCAGAGGCGGAAGCGCGAGATCGCAGCGTTCAGGGCGCCGGAAACTGCGGTAAGGGTAGCCGCGCTGTCGACGACGCGATTGAGTGCCTGATCGTTGGCTTCGATCAAGTTGCGAACCTGTTCGACGTGCGATTCGATGGCTCGTTCGTTTTCGTTTTCCACGCCGATAGCTGTGGCAATCTCGCGCACTACCGAATTGACCTGCTGCGAACTGGCATTCATGCGGTCAAAAGCCAGGCGCGACTGATTCGACAGTTCGACGCTCTCGCCGACCTGCAACAGTCCCGATTCCATGCCTTGTACTGCCAGCTGGGTTCCGGACTGAATGCTTTCGACCATCGCCGATATTTCGGCCGTGGACTGGGCTGTCCGCTCTGCCAGCTTGCGCACCTCGTCGGCCACCACGGCAAAGCCGCGCCCTTGTTCACCGGCACGAGCAGCCTCGATGGCTGCGTTGAGGGCGAGCAGATTGGTCTGGCTGGCGATGTCGGAAATGACACCGAGGATGGAGCTGATTCTGGCCGACTGGGCGCCGAGTTGCTGGATATGGGTCGCGGTTGCCCTGACTGAATCGGCCATGGCTGCGGTCTCGGCGGCGGCACGGCTGGCCAGCTCGGCACCGCTGCCGGAAGTCTGGCTTGATTCGTCCACGATGTGCCGGGCCTGCTCGACCGCGCTCATGACTTCCCTGAGGCCGGCGGTTACCTGGTGCACGTTGCCGACCATTTCCTGGGCAAACATCAGTTGGCGCCTGCTGCCTTCGGCGACCTCGCGGGTCGCGCCATCGACCAGTGCAGCACGCTGCTCGACGTTATGCGCATGCGTGGCCAGCGCGCTGACCAGGTCGCGAAGCTGTGCCTGCATGCTGGCGAGCGCGGCGAGCAGGCTGGCGTCCTGGCCAGCGGCGAATTCGATGCGCCGGCTCAGATCGCCGGTGGCGACGGCATGGGCTATTTCGCGGGCGTAAGCGGGCTCGCCGCCCAGTTCACGGCGAACGTAAGCGAGCGTAGTCCACACGGTAAGGCCACCGATGATGATGGCGAGGAGGGTCAGTACCAGAGTGATTGTCTGCCGGTTCTCGGCTGCTGCGCTGACGCGCTGACGTTCTGCCGCGGTCTTTTCCTTGAGCAACTCGAGATCATCGAGCAGTACCTGTTTCAGCTTGCGCCAAGCGGGTGTCTCCTTGGCGTTGATCAAGGCCTTGGCTTCCTCCACATTGCCTGCCTTGAGTGCGGTCATGACCAGTTTCTGGGCTTCGGCCTGCTCGCCGACCAGCGTTTCGATGTTCCCCAGCGAAGCGGCGAAGCCCTCCACTGCCGAGGCGTTGCTTTGCGCCGCCTGGCGTGCAGCGGCGAAGTCCGCCCGGGCTTTTTCCAGATTCTGGTAGGCGCGCGGGTTATCCGGATCGAGCGTGATGTTGCGCAAGGCCTGGCCCATCTGCAGGCCCTGAGCATACATCTCGCTGTAATTCTGGCGCAGGGCGCCGATACCGTCGAGGAATTCACCGAAGTTTCCGGCCGTCGTGCGCAAGCCGCTGAAGGCAACGACAACGGCGGCAACAAAAGCGGCGATGATCAGGCTCATGCCGAACAGCAGTCTGTTGCGGAAACTCATCTATATACCCCTTTTGTTATATAAGGGTTTGATTATAGTTTTTCTCCGCTGCCTTTGTCAGCGTGTCGTGAGCATGCCTTCACGGTGCCGGATGACGCCTGCCTGTTCGAGTTCCTGCTTCAGGCGAGCGATCAGGCTGCTGCCCGGGAGCCCGAGATAGCGCTGGTTCAAATCGCAAACCACCGGCAGGCTGCCGACGAATTCATCGAATTCCTCAAGCGTCAGTTCTTGCCGCTCCATCAGGGCAAAGCTGGTGATGACTTTGATCGCATGCCAGGCCAGCTTGTCGATGTTGGCAGTGAAGTGATCGAGACGGCCAAATGCCCGTCGCAGTGCAGCATCCGTATCCACAAAGGGGGCGCCGTGACCGGGGATGACGATATCGATCGGCAGCCGGGCGAGGGTTTCCAGGGTGGCCCGGGTGCTGGCAAGGCCGTCGGCAGTGCCAAGGAGTTCGGGGAACACCACCCCGAAGCCGTTTTCCCAGAGGGCATCACCGGAAATGAGGAGGCGTCTCTCCGGGTTGTAGAAGGCCAGTGCATCCATGTCATGCCCGGGTACGGCAATCGCCTGCCAGTTCAACCCCCCGAATTCGATTTCGTCACCGGCATGGATGACTGCATCGTGCGTGAAAACGGCGGCCTGCTGGCCGAGCGGGGAGAGCAGCAAGGCGGCTTCGTCCCACTCGGCAATGGTCGCCTGGATGCCGGCGGGGACGATGATCTTGCAGCCGAAAGCGGCTTGTACGGCGGCATTGCCCCCGATGTGGTCGGAATGCGAGTGGGTGTTGATCAGTCGGGAGAGTTGCCGACCGGCCAGGGCATGACCGACCAGGGCGACGGTCTGGGCTGCGTGGGTGACGTAGCCGCTATCGATCAGCGTGGCCTGATCATGGTCGATGCCGAGCACATTGTTGGATGACAGCCAGCCGCGTTCCAGGACCTGAAGGCTGTCCGGCAGTATTGCCTTCACTCTGCGCTGTCCGGGTCTTGCGGGGAAGGTATCTTGACCGTCGGCTGTACGAGTTCGGCGACGATCTCGGGCGGGCTTTCGGGCGGGCGGCCACAACCCAGGCAATAGCCCGAGTCGGGGTCGCTCATGCAGATGCCAACGCAGGGATAGTATTGCTCGTCGTTTCCGCTCATGTGCGCACAGCCTCAACGCCAGCTTGTTGTGCCCGACGCTCGGCCACCCGGGCGAGCACCAGCAGACGCGTCGCGTTGTCGAAACGCGACCAGCCGGCAATTTCCTCCAGGGTTCGCTGGCAGCCCAGGCAGAGCTTTCCTTGGGCGTCCATGCGACAGATGTTGATGCAGGGTGAAGGGGGGGTGGAACTGGCCATTAGACGATGATGAAACGTTTCTGTTGATCGCGGGATTTTTCTACGGCGGCTCGGGCTTCCTCCCGGGAGATACTGACCAGCGCCGCTAAATGCTGACGTCGGTCGCGGCTGGAAAGTTCCGGGAAAGTGATGGTTTGTGCATCTCCGTCGGAGCTGTCATGGACGATGCCCATTCGGTCGATACGCACGCTGACTGGAGTGAGACTGAGCGCACTCTCGGGATGGCGCAGGAAATCGGCCAGCAGTTCGACCAGGTTCTCCGGCATCAGTGCTTCGTCGTGCTGGCGCAGGTTTACATCAAGCTCAACCAGGCGGCGGGTATATTGCGTGGTTTCGTCGTTCGGATGGGCGTGATGCCAGTTCTGGAACTGGGCGTGCTCGACCGACAAGTTGGTGCGCAAACCCTGCCTCTCCTGACGGAGATTCTCGACGTGCGCGTTGAATGCCTGCAACAGGCTTTCGAGGGCGCGCGCCTGCAGTCGCGAACGGGTTGCCGAGAGCTCGCAGGACGGTTCGATCAAGGTCTGGCTGGAAAAGTAGAGCACCTCCTGTGGCACGTCGGCGCGGATGATGCTGCCCTGCTGGGCCATGCCGAAGTGTCGTTTCTGTTCCCGCCGCGCTGCCAGCATGGCGCAGAAGCTGTCGCTGGCCCAGCACTCGGGCTTGTTCAGAAAGTCGCGGACGGCCTGGCTGCGGCCCAGCATCTCGTCGATGTCATTCGCGGTGGCAAACAAGGCGTGAACCAGGGCATCGCTGCCAAATGCCTGGCGATTGATCGGAATCGGCCCGGGTAGCGCTGCAACCAGTCCCTGACAATAGCCTAGCGCGTGTTCAACTGCCGACAGCAGGTGTTTTTCCAGCCGCGGGGCAGCGCGAACCAGCGGATCGACCAGGCCAATCACGCGATCCAGCGCTGCCGCGACGGCGGGGTCGGGCGGGGTGGCAGGTTTGAGCAGATCGGCCAGGGCGTGAAGAAAGTTCACTGATCGGCAGTACACAAGGCCCGGCCGGCGCGGGCGCCGTTCGGTCGGTTGAGGGCGCGGGAAATCCAGTCGCCGGTAGCCGCCAGTTTAGCCAGATCGATGCCGGTTTCAATGCCTAATCCGTTGAGCAGGTAGACCACATCTTCAGTGGCGACGTTGCCGGAGGCGCCTTTCGCGTAGGGACAGCCGCCGAGCCCGGCGACCGAGGCATCGAATACCGCCATGCCCTGCATCAGGGACGCGTAAATGTTGGCGATCGCCATGCCGTAGGTGTCGTGATAATGCCCGGCGAGCGTTTCGATCGGCACGACGCGGGCGCAGGCCTCGATCATGCGGGTGATGGTGGCTGGGTTGCCGACACCAATGGTGTCGCCGAGCGACACTTCGTAGCAGCCCATGTCGAAAAGGATTTTCGCCACTTCGGCGGTTTTCTCAGGCGCTACCGCGCCCTCATAGGGGCAACCGATAACGCAGGAAACATAGCCGCGCACCGGAATTTCCAGCGCCGAGGCGGCGGACACCACCGGTTCGAAGCGTTTCAGGCTCTCTGCAATCGAACAGTTGATGTTCTTCTGCGAGAAGGCCTCCGAGGCGGCAGCGAAAATCGCCACTTCATCCACGCGGGCCGCGACGGCGCCGTCGAAACCCTGCAGGTTCGGCGTCAGCGCCGCGTAGGTAACACCCGGCCGGCGCTTGATGCCGGCGAGCACCGCAGCGTTGTCACCCATCTGCGGCACCCACTTGGGCGAAACGAAGGAGGTCGCTTCGATCACCGACAGCCCGGCCTCGGCCAGGCGTTCGATCAGTTCGATCTTGGTTTTGCTCGGGACGACCTGCTTTTCGTTCTGCAGCCCGTCGCGCGGGCCGACTTCGACGATTTTGACCTTGCTAGGTAAGGTGTTCATGGTTTCACCAAAGTAAGCGCAAGCCCTCGATGGGGCGGGCGGCGATTTTCCGGTCCCGGCTGACCAGCGTGTAGCCAAGCGAAATGGCCTGCCACACCAGCATGCGGTCGAAGGGATCGCGATGTTGCGGGTCGCTGGGCAGGCGGGAGAAGCTGGCGGCCAGGCGAGGGTCGAGCGGTAGCAGATCGAACCCTTGCTGCTGCGCCGCTTCGACCAGGGCTTCCGGGGTTGTGCCGGTGAGGGTGAGTTTGCCCAGCCCCGCCTTGATCGCAATTTCCCAGAAGGAAACGGCGCTGACGGCAACCTGCGCCGCCGGGTCGGTAATGGCGGCCCGCGCCTCGGCGGACAACTGCTCCGGGGCGATGATCGCCCAGAGCAGCGAGTGGGTGTCGAGCAGCAGTTTCATGCGCCGAGCAGTTCTTCGTCGGTCATCGCGAAATCGTCGCTGAAGGCGACGGTCGCCTTGCCGGCCAGCACGCCGAGTTGGCGCGGCTGGCTGGCCGGCAACTGGTCGTAGGGGATCAGCGCTGCCACCTTCTCCTGATTGCGGCCGTAGGCGACGACGATGGTCTCGCCGGCACGCACCGAATCGATCATCTCGGAAAAACGGGCCTTGAATTCACCGACCTGGATGGTTTGCATGATTTGTCTCGCTAGGGTTCGTTGTGAATTGATCCTAGGTAGCGAAGGTTATCTTGTCAAGTTGTCACGATTCGTTTTCAAACTCGACCAGCGCCGCCCCATCGACCACTTGCTCGCCGGCAGCGTAGCAGAAGGCCTTGAGGGTGCCGGCGGCGGGGGCGGTGATGGTGTGTTCCATTTTCATCGCTTCGAGGATCAGCAGCGGCGTGCCCTTGTCCACCTTCTGGCCGGGCTGGGCGAGCAGGGCGACGACCTTGCCGGGCATTGGTGCGGTCAGGCCGCCGCCGTGGCTGTCGCCGGCATCGACGCGGTGCAGTGGGTCATCGCGCAGGAGTGAGTACGTGCTTCCCTGCAGAAAGACCGTGCGCTTGTCGTCGACCGCGACCACCGAGGCGATCAGTCGGCGGTCGTCGAGTTCGACGGCGAAGCGGTCGCCTTCCAGCTTCTTGCCGCTGGCAACGGTAGACTCGCCGCAAAGGGCAATTTCCCAGCGCTCGCCGCGATAGCGGACCTGTACGTCGACCAGCGTCTCGCCGTCCATGAAGCTGATCGTGCGCGCGGCCGACAGGTTCATGCGCCAACCATCGCGTGCGTGCCACGGCGAGAACGGATCGCCGCTGTGCTGCGCGGCCAGCTTCGCCGCATGTTGTTCCCAGAGCAGTTCGCCGACCGTGGCGACCAGCAGCGCGTCGCGCGGCACCGGCTGGGCGGCGGGGAAGAGGAAATCCTTCTGCCGCTCGATCAGGCCGGTGTCGAGGTCGGCCTTGGCGAAGGCCGGGCAGGCGACCAGGCGGGAGAGGAAGTCGATGTTGGTGGTCAAGCCGGCGACGCGGTAATCGGCCAAGGCCTTCCGCATGCGCGCCAGCGCGCCGTCGCGGGTTTCGTCCCAGACGATCAGCTTGGCGATCATCGGGTCGTAGAAGGGCGTGATCTCGTCGCCTTCCTCGACGCCGGTATCGACCCGCACGTTGATCGACTCGGCCGGCGGCACCAGGCGCACCAGCTTGCCGGTGGCGGGCAGGAAGCCCTTGTTCGCGTCTTCGGCGTAGATGCGCGCTTCCAGCGCGTGGCCGCGGATTTCCAGTTGTTCCTGCTTCAACGGCAGCGGCTGGCCGGCGGCGACGCGCAACTGCCATTCGACCAGATCCTGGCCGGTGATCATCTCGGTGACCGGGTGCTCGACCTGCAGACGGGTGTTCATCTCCATGAAGAAGAAGCTGCCGTCCTGGTTGGCGATGAATTCAACCGTGCCGGCGCCGACGTAGCCGACGGCCTTGGCGGCGGCGACAGCCGCCTCGCCCATCTCGCGGCGGCGCGCTTCGCTCATGCCCGGCGCCGGGGCTTCTTCCAGCACCTTCTGGTGGCGGCGCTGCACCGAGCAGTCGCGCTCGAACAGATAGACGCAGTTGCCCAGCGTGTCGGCGAAGACCTGGATTTCGACGTGGCGCGGCTTGGTGATGTATTTCTCGATGAGCACGTGGTCGTCGCCGAAGCTCGACAGCGCCTCGCGCTTGCAGGACGCCAGCGCGTCGGGGAAGTCCTCGGATTTCTCGACCAGGCGCATGCCCTTGCCGCCACCGCCGGCCGCCGCCTTGATCAGCACCGGGTAGCCGATCTTCTCGGCCTCGGCGTGCAGCAGCGTCGGCCGCTGGTCATCGCCGTGGTAGCCCGGCGTCAGCGGCACGTTCGCCGTGCCCATCAGCTTCTTGGCCTCCGATTTCGAGCCCATGGCGTGGATCGCCGCAGCCGGCGGGCCGATGAAGACGATGCCGGCCTGGGCCAGGGCTTCGGCGAACTCCTCGTTTTCAGAGAGAAAACCGTAGCCCGGATGCACCGCCTGGGCGCCGGTGCGCTGGCAGGCCTCGATGATCTTGTCGGCGACCAGGTAGGACTCGCGCGCCGCCGCCGGCCCGAGCAGCACGGCCTCGTCGGCCAGACGGACGTGGCGGGCGTTGGCGTCGGCCTCGGAATAG
>DILW01000052.1:29340-31030 GCA_002425245.1 Betaproteobacteria bacterium UBA5582
GTTCTCGGACAGAAAGCCGTAGCCGGGGTGGATGGCCTGGGCGCCGGTCTGCTTGGCCGCAGCGATGATCTTGTCGATCACCAGGTAGCTCTCGCGCGCCGCCGCGGGGCCGATCAGCACCGCCTCGTCGNNATGACGCGGCAGGCGATTTCTCCGCGATTGGCGATGAGTATCTTGTTAAACATGCGTGGTCTCCCGCGGAGAAATCGCCTGAGCGTGCTGCGCACGCAGGCAGTTTGACTTCGTCGCTGCGCCGCTGCGCGGCTGGTCACCGCGGTTGGCGATCAAAATCTTGGTAAACATCGCTTATTCCCCCATCCAGTTGGGCTGACGTTTATCCAAAAAGGCGGAAATACCCTCGCGCGCCTCCGGCGTCGCCCGCAAATGGGCGATTCGGTGGGCGGTTTCCTCGACCAGAGTGTGGTTGACCGGCTGGTGATCGACGGCGCGGATCAAGTCCTTGGCGGCGGCCTGCGCGTTGGGGCCGCCGGCCAGCAGGTCGGCGACGATCTCGGCGACCTTGGCGTCGAGTGCTTCCGGCTCGGCGACTTCATGCACCAGCCCGATTTCGCGGGCGCGGTCGGCGGTTATGCGCTCGGCAGTCTGGAAATAGCGCGTCGCCTGGCGGGCGCCGATGGCGCGCAGCACGTAGGGCGAAATCGCCGAGGGGATGATGCCGAACTTGACCTCGGAAGTGGCGAACACCGCCTTGGTCGAGGCGACGGCGATGTCGCAGGCCGAGGCCAGGCCCATGCCGCCGCCGAGCGCGGCGCCTTGCACGCGGGCGATGGTCGGCTTCTTCATTTCGGCCAGCGTGCGCAGCATGCCGGCCAGGGCGCGGGCGTCGTTGAGGTTTTCGTCGATGCCGTTGTTGGCGGCGCGCCGCATCCAGTTGAGATCGGCGCCGGCCGAAAAGCTCTTGCCACGCCCGGCGAGGACAACGACGCGGACGTCCTGGTCTTCATCCAGCGCGATGCAGGCGGCGGTCAGTTCGGCGATCAGGGTTTCGTCGAAGGCATTGTGGAGGTTGGGGCGGTTCATCCAGATCGTGGCGACCGGGCCGGCGAGTTCGATTTCTAGGGCTTGGAAGGGCATTTTTGGTTTGTCTCCTGCTTATTGGTCTGTTTTTTTACGGGTGGTTTTTTGATGCGCTGTGTTCCGCGCCTGACGCGCGGGCGTACTTTTTCTTGTTTGGCCAAGAAAAAGTAGCCAAAAAGAAGGCCACCCCTGGGTCGGCGCCCCGCTGCGCGGGGTTCCCTGCGCTACTCGGGCAGTCGGGCGGCTGGCTAAACTCGGCCCTGCGGGCCTCGGACAACGCCAGCCGACTTCCCCCGCCAGCCCTGCGTTGCTCGGCGCCTCCCAAGGGGCCCGGCAAACCGATCGCAGTTTGGGGCGTGTTAGCACTGTCGATTGTATTGCCACCCCATCTTTGTGCACCACTGGTTTTCGGGGTCCCCCTGAGAGGCGCTGAGCAACGCAGGCGGTCCGGGGGAAGTCGGCTGGCGTTGTCTGAGCCGCGCAGCGGCGAGTTTAGCCAGCCGCCCGGACCGTCGAGTAGCGCAAGGGACCGGGCGCAGCCCGGCGCCGACCTGGGGGTGGCTTTTTCTTTGGCTACTTTCTTTTTGCCATCAAAAAGAAAGTAAGACCGCCGGTCAACCGCGGAACCCAGCGGATCAGCCAACATCCTTCT